>DASTBR010000212.1:0-10420 GCA_035711945.1 Dehalococcoidia bacterium | reverse complement strand
TGTGAGGGACATCAGAAGGGGACGCTTTGCTTGAACTCGGTGATGGCGTCGCGGAGCTTCTTGTCGAGGTCGTCGGAGATGGCGAACTCGGTCTCAATGGCCTGGCGGATCTCGGGGTGGTTGCTGGCCATGAAGTCGTGGAGCGCCTTTTCGAAGTCGCGGACTTTCTCGACCTCTACGTCGTCGATGTAGCCGTTGCCGAGAGCGAAGAGGATCTCGACCTCTTCGGCGAGGCTGAGCGGCTGGTACTGGGGCTGCTTGAGGACCTCGACGGCGCGCTGGCCGCGCTCGAGCTGAGCGCGGGTCTGGCGGTCGAGCTCGGAGGTACCGAACTGGGCGAATGCCTGGAGCTCACGGAACTGGGCGAGGTCGAGACGGAGCTGGCCGGCGACCTGGCGCATGGCCTTGCGCTGGGCGTTACCACCCACACGTGATACTGAGATACCGGCGTTGACGGCGGGACGGATGCCGGCGTTGAAGAGGTCGGACTCGAGGTAGATCTGGCCGTCAGTGATCGAGATCACGTTGGTCGGAATGTAGGCCGAAACGTCGTTGGCCTGGGTCTCGATGATGGGCAGGGCGGTGAGTGAGCCACCGCCGTTCTCATCATTGAGGCGGGCGGCCCGCTCGAGCAGGCGTGAGTGGAGGTAGAAGACGTCGCCGGGATAGGCTTCCCGGCCGGGCGGGCGGCGAAGGAGGAGCGAGACCTGGCGGTAGGCCCAGGCGTGCTTGGAGAGGTCGTCGTAGATGATCAGGGCGTCCTTGCCCTGCTCCATGAACTCTTCACCGATGGCGCAACCGGCGTACGGTGCGATGTACTGGAGCGCGGCTGACTCTGCGGCGCCGGCGCTAACGACGATCGTGTGCTCCATGGCGCCGGCCTGCTCGAGGACGGCTACGACCTGGGCGACCTTGGCTGCCTTCTGGCCGATGGCCACGTAGATACAGATGAGGTCGCCACCCTTCTGGTTGATGATCGTGTCGATGGCGATGACCGTCTTGCCGGTCGAGCGGTCGCCGATGATGAGCTCGCGCTGGCCACGGCCGATTGCGGTCATGGCGTCGATGGCCTTGATACCGGTCTGGACCGGGATGGTGACGGGGGTGCGCTTGGTCACGTCGGGGGCGACGCGCTCCACGTCGCGGAAGGCCGTTGTGTTGATCGGACCCTTGCCGTCGATGGGGTTGCCGAGGGCGTCGACGACGCGGCCGATGAGTGCCTCGCCGACGGGGACCTGGACGATGCGCCCAGTGGCGCGGGCTTCGTCGCCCTCGCGGATCTCCGTGTAGTCACCGAGAACGATCACGCCGACGCTTTCCTCCTCAAGGTTGAGGGCGATGCCCATAACGCCGTTGGCGAACTCCACGAGCTCGCCGGCCTGGACGCGGGCGAGTCCGTGGAGGAGGGCGATGCCGTCTCCGGCGGAAACGACGGTACCGACGTCGACAGCCTGGACCTCGACGCCGAAGTCCTGGATCTGCTGCTTGAGGATGGAGGTGATTTCTTCTGGTCTAACTGCCATGTCTGTTCTCCTAAGACGCTTCCCCGGCCAGCTGCCTGAGCTGAGGGAGGTGTTCGCGGTCGTGCTCGTTGGTGTCGACGACGATGATCTCGTAGTAGGTGCGGCTCTTCGAATTATGGGTTTGGGCGAGGGTAGCGGGATCGACCTTCTGTAGCTGCTTGATGTTCTGGCGGCGGAGGTCTGACCAGTAGCGGAGGGCCATCGGCCAGGCCGTGCCCTGGTTCTGGCGGTAGACCCTTTCGTTCCAATCGTCGATCTCGCGATCGTCTGCCGGGCGCAGAATCTCCGATTGCTTGCCTTCCTGGATCAGGCGCAGGTTCTTCTGAGCCTCGCTTTCCCAGAAGGCCATGTGGGCGAGGACGTCACGGGCGTTCCAGCCGCCGGGACCGGCGGTCGTAGGATTGTTGATTTTCGGCGCGAGGTTCTCGACCTCGTTGAGCCCGTTCTCCATCTCGGCAATCGCCTTTTGGACGGCTTCCGCGTTGGTCATCGTGGCTGGCCTTCCAGCTTCTTCTTGAGGGCGACGAGCTTCGTGCGGGTGCTGCCGTCGATTACCCGGTCGCCGATACGGGCGACCATGCCGCCGATGATTGCCTGATCGACGGTTGACTCCATCTCGACCTGCTTGCCAGTGATCTGCTCGAGGCGCGCCTGGAGCGAGCGTGAGGCCTCGGGGGAAAGCTCGACGGCGGTCGTAACGCGGGCGTGGGCGATGCCTTTGTGCTCGTCGATCATGGCCTGCAACTGGCGAGCAATTTCAGGCCCGAGGGCTGTGCGTCCCCTGGCGATGAGAAGGCGGCCCAGATTGAGCACTCGCGGCTCGGCGCCGTTCAGGACCTGGTCGAGGATTTTGAACTTGTCGGCGTCAGGTGTCTTGCTGTCGCCGAAGTAGCGCGTGGCCTGGGGGTCGGAGAAGAGCCCAGCCAGTTCCTGGACGCCGGACGCCCACTCGTCCAGGTTGCCGTCTTCGACGGCGACCTGGAAGGCAGCGGCGGCGTAGCGCTTTGCGGCGGCCTCTTCAGCCACTCTTCGCTTCCGTGAGGGCTGCCAGCTCGGCGGTTGAGATCGACGACATGTAGCTGTTCGAAGCCGGGCAGGTTGCGAATTGGGATCGCAGCGCGCTTGTTGAGATCGGCCGGCAACCTGCCCCTACAGGGTGAATCGTGGATCGAACCGATAGGACGGCGCTGCGCGTCAAGTCTTCGTCTCCTGGAGGTTTGAATCTTCGAGGACTTCGTCGATCAGGCGCTGGTGCGACGACTTGTCTAACGACTGGCCGATAACCTTCTCAGCGGCCTGGACAGTGATGTCGGCGAACTCCTTGCGCAGCTCGGCGATGGCGTTGTCCCGCTCGAGCTGAATCTCAGAGCGGGCGCGGGCGAGCATCGTCTCGGCCTCAGCCTGGGCCTGGGTGCGGCCCTCTTCCTGGACGCGAGTGGCGATCTGCTGTGAGTTGGCGATGATCTGCTGACCCTCCTGGCGGGCGGCTTCGATCTGCTCCTGGATCGCCCGCTCGCTGGCCTGGGTCTGCTCTTTCATGCGCTCAGCCGCTTCGAGGCTTTCCTTGATGCGCTTCTGGCGCTCGTCGAGCATGCCGGTGATCGGCTTCCAGAGAAAGAGGCGCAGAAGGAAGAGCAGGATCAGGAAGTTGATCAGCTGCGCTATCAGCGTCGGTATGTTGAGTCCAAGTTGGTCCATGACTACTCCAATGGGAGTCCCGGGCGACCGCCAAGCGATCGCCAGAGTTCCATCGCCCTAGAAGACGAAGCCGATCATGATGGCGACGATCAGCGAGTAGATCGCGATAGCCTCGCAGAACGCGACGCCAAGGATCATGTTGGTCTGAATCGCGGGGAGAGCCTCCGGGTTGCGGCCCAGAGCCTCCATCGCGCTGGCGACCAGGCGGCCGATGCCGAGCGGGGTGGCGAGGGCGCCGAGGCCCATGACCAACCCGGCGGCAATGAAGCGCAGACCCTCGTCGGTGAAGGTTACCGCCAGCGTGGTGAAGATTACAGACAGTTCCATGTTGCCTCCTGTGTGTGTCCTTTCCTTGTTGCCTAGTGATGCTCGCTATCACCGTGCTCGTCGCCGGGACCATGGGACTCCATGGCGATGCTGGCGAAGACAACGGTGAGGATTGAGAAGATGAATGCCTGGATGAGCGCGAACATGAGCTCGAGCCCGTAGAAGACCTGAACGACCAACAAGGGCGCCAGGAAAACGACCATGATGAGCAGGACTTCGCCGGCGAGCGTGTTGCCGAAGAGCCGGAAGGTGAGGCTGACGATGCGGATGATTTCGCCGAAGGCCTCGAGGAGGCCGACGAAGGCGTTGATGAGCTTCTCGACTATGCCTTTGCCGCTGAAGTTGATGAACTTGCGCATGTAGCCGATGCCGAGGGCGCGGAAGCCCATGTACTCGATGAAGATGAAGGCGACGATGGCCATCGACAGGGGGACGGTGAGGTCGGTGTTGACCGAGCGGAAGAGGGGGAGAAGGTGGCCGTACTGCTCGGGGTCGTAGCCGGCTTCGGCGAGGCCCTCGGTGATGATATGGGCCTTGTCATGCGGGTCGTCTGATTCGGCGTAGGTGACTTCGTGCTCTTCGCCGTCCGGGCCATCGAAGGTGGCTGATTCGGGGAAGAACTCGACTTCGATGGTGTCGGGGTCGATACCGATGAAGTTGAAGCTGCTGCCCGAGGCTTTGACCAGCTCGACGTCGCCCTCTTCCTCGATGTCGAGCTCGTGTTCGAGCACGTGCTCGGCGTCTACGAACTTACCAACCGCGCCGAAGATGGGCAGGAGGCCAGCGCCGTTGGAGAAGGCGATGAAGATGAAGATGGTGCCGGCGAGGGGGATGAAGATGCGGGCCTTCGCGTCGCCGGCGACACCCTTGACGATGTTGTAGTAGGCCTCGACGGCCGCTTCGACGACGTTCTGGAGGCCGCTGGGGACGAGCTTCATGTTGCGTGTGGCGAGGTAGGAGATGAGCGAGAGAAAGATGGTGATGAACACCGCAGTGATCAGGGTGTTGACTACGGTGAGCGGGCCGAGCGTGAAGATTTCCTCGGGCGCCAGGACGATGTTGGGCTGGGCGGCGCGGAGGAGGAAGATACCGGCGCCGATGATGACAAAGAGGCCGAGGATTGCGGCAGTGAGCTTGAGCTTAGACACGTGGCTTGCCGCCGGTAGGGCTGCTCTGGCGAATAACGTCGGCGATCATCTTGTAGGCGCCGTAGAAGGCAGAGACCAGCGCCAGGAGCACTCCGATCAAGGTGAAGATTGGGCTCGTTCCAGCGAGCTGGTCGAGCAAGTAACCACCGCCGATACCGATAAGAATGGCTGCGGCGAAGTACCAGCCAATCCCCATCAGTCTGAGGGCTGGAAGATAACTTCGGAACCGCCCTCCGGGCGCTTCGTCAGGATTCTCAGAGTTTGAGAATTCTGTCACAAACCGCCTTCAATCAAATGGTACGGGGGCGGGATTCAACACGCAATCGCGCTCGGCAACGGGGCACGGTCAAGTCTAATTGATGGCATCCCGGCTGCCGGGGCCGAGGTAAGTTGTAAGATTTCGGCACGCCGGCGGTCTAACCAGCGTAGGCAATGCTCATGCCGGAAACGAACGCGAAAACTGACGCCGAGCTTGTGGCGGCGGCGGCTGGCGGAGATGACTCCGCCTTCGCCGACCTCTATGAGCGCTACTTCGACCGCGTGTACGACTTCGTGCGCCGCATGGTGCGCGACGCGGATGACGCGGCGGACGTGGCGCAGGACGCGTTCGTCAAGGCAATGGGCGGGCTGGGCAAGCTGAAGGACCCGGCGAGCTTCAAGACGTGGATCTTCAGCATCGCTCGCAACACGGCGCTGAACCGGATCGAGCAGTCGGGGCGCGTGGTGCACGACCGGGAGGACGAGGAGGGAGATTCGCTCCTCTACCGCCAGGTCGACACGAACGCTCTCGATAACCCGGAGCAGGCCGCCGATGCGAACGAGCTGGCGGCGCTGGTCTGGGAGGCAGCGAGCAGCCTAGACGCCAAACAGTACGCGGTACTGGACCTGACGGTGCGACAGGAGATGAACAGCGCTGAGATCGCCGACGTGCTGAAGGTCAGCAAGGGCAACGCCTACACCATGGTGAGTCGAGTTAAGGACGCGATGGAGGAGGCCGTGACAGCCCTATTTATGACCCGTCAGGGATCGAAAGACTGCCCGACCCTGGAAGCGTTGATCGAGCAGATGGCCGGCGGCGCGCTGAGCGCTGACTCGAGGCGCGTCGTAATGAAGCACGTGAAGTCGTGCGACATCTGCGAGGAGCGACGCAAGAAGGTTGTTTCGCCGGTGGCGCTGTTCGGCGCGTTCGCGCCGTTCCCAGTCGCTGCGGAGGTCAAGGCGTCAGTGCGTGGCGCTGCCGAGACGGCGTGGCGCGGCTCGCTGGCCACAGCCAGCGCCGGCGCCGGCACCAGCGGCGGGCTAGTGGGCTCGTTCACGACGCTCCAGATCGCGCTTGGCGCGCTGGCGGCACTGACGATCCTGGCGGTGAGTGGCTTCTTCGCGGCGTTCAGCCTCGGCGGATCTGGTGACGATGACGGAAGTAACGTCGCGGCGGTGAGCGCGACCGATGAGGAGGACGAGGACGAAGACGCCACAGAAGAAGCCGAGGAAACGGAAACGCCAACTCCGAGCCCGACGCCGACGGCTACAGCTACTGCTCCACCTGGCGTGTTGCCACCACCCGGACCGGGCAACGGCGACGCTCCGCCGGCGCCGCCTCCGGGACCTCAACTGGCACCGCCTCAGCTAGCGATCGATTTCAGCTCGGTGCAGTTCGACGGGCCCGGCGCGGTGACATTGCGCCTGAGCAATCAGGGTGGACAGGGGCTGGACTGGTCGCTGACCGGGGTACCGGCGTGGCTGCAGGTGTCGCCGGCCGGCGGCACAATTCCGGCGGGGGGTGGGACGAACGTCCTGATAACGCTGCCGGAGGGCGCGCTGGGGCCGGGGACTCATGGTGTAACGCTGGCGATCAGCTCTGGCGGTGGGAACGTCAACGTGGATGTGACGGCGACAATCGTGCCGCCGCCGGACACGACGCCGCCACAACTGCAGGGGCGGGTGTCGTGCGCGCTGGGCCAGCAGGGCTGGGTGGCGACCGGCGGCGCGCAGGCCAGCGATGCGAGCGGCATCCAGTCAGTGACGATGACGGTCGACAGTTTTGGGTCGACTGCCATGACAGCGAGCGGTAACAGCTACTCCGCGACGCTGTTCCGCCAGACCACGCCGCCGGCCACGGTTCGCTGGGAGATCACGGCGGTGGATGGCGCCGGCAACGAGACGACGATTACGGGAAGCGACTCCTGTATCTAGGGGGCTTTGTCTGCAGCGCGAGGGGCGATCACCCGCACCCTAGCCCTCTCCCTCAAGGGAGAGGGGATTCGAGACGGCGACCTCCGGTATCTGGGCGCCTTGTGAACTAGTAGGCCATGCTGATCACGCTCACCCTGGCCCTTTCCCTCAAGGGAGAGGGGATCTGAGAGACGACGATTCCGCGTGTGGCTGATCTGTAAGAAATCGGACGGCGGGCTGTCCTACGAGCAGGAGGCCCGAAATGACGATCATCGAACAAGCCAACGAAGTCGTAGCAGAACTGGCCCTGGCGAGGGTCCACAGCGCAAACATCTGTGGCTGCCACTCATGCAAGAGCAGCGCACGGATGATGCTGGAGTGGCTCGCCGAGACGGACGAAGAGTCACGGCCGGCTGAGGAATCGATCGCCTCAGGAGCGTTCTGGCAGGCATAGAGCCAGACTGGCGCGGGTGGGCTTAACTATCCTGAAGCCAGATGTCCCGCGATCCCCAGGAATTCATCGACGCCCACGAATCAGAGCTCTCAGGCACGCTGCCCGCGCCGCTGCTGGAGGACTTCCGCCGGGCAGTCCGTGACTTAATCGGAGTGCTGCCTCATGAGCACTTCGACACCTGGTTCGACGAGGGCAAGGCGCTGGCAGGACACTCGCTCCGCTCGTGGGAAGCGGCGGGCGAATACTTTCGGGTCTCGCCGTTGGTTATCCAGGTCCTGAACTTTCCGGCCTTCCAAGCCTGGGTGCGCTGCGGGCGCGAGCTCGTCGAGCAGTCATCGGTAATTTCGGCGGCGTACTTCCGGGCGAGCCCAGGGGTGGCGCGCTACCTGGCCGGCTGGCAGATCGGCGACTGGACCGCGCTCGGCCAGCGTCTCTACAAGGGGACCTGGAAGTCGATTTCGCTGTCGGCGCAGTACTACCAGAGCAGTCCGCAGTTGCTATCGACGCTGGCTCTGGACGAGATGCGATACCTGGTCGAGCTGCTGGACCACCTGTCCGACCGGTCTTACGACATGGCGGCGGCCTGCCTGGAGGCAGCACCGAGCACGCTCTCCGATCTCGACCGGGCTGATCGCGCTGCCTTCCTGAGCTTTGCGACGCTGGTGGCTGACTCGAACTGGGCAGACACGCGCGTGCTCTTTGAGAAGGGTCCGAACCTGCTGAACCAGATCAGCCCGGCAGACCGTACGCGCTTCCTGAAGCTGACAGCGCAGATCGCGCGCTCGGGCGACCGGCAGATGTTCCCCTACTTTGCCGAGAGCGCGGCAGCGCTGGGGCGGTCGACCGACGAGCATCATAACTCGCTGTTGGAGATGGCTGAAGACCTGGCGCCGCATTCGCCGGCCGCGGCGCTCGAGTTCTTGAAGTCATCGCCGATCGTCCTCGACATCATCCGGCACCAGGACCTCTCGCTGTGGCACGAGGAGGGACGAAAGATCCTGGAGGGGTCCGCGGAGGGCGGCGAGGCGTTCTTCAGGCTGGAGTCGGGGAAGGGCGAGGACGTGCTCGAGTCACTGTCCGCGCGGCTTGACCTGAACCGCGTGGCCGACGTGTTGCGGCTCTACTGCAAGGCGCTGACGGGGACGCCGGTGACCATCCAGCCGTCAACATCTCTGGCCGAGAAGGGCGTGGGCTGGGTGTCGGAGCATCTGCCGTCGACGGAGGGAAGCTCGATCTTCCTGCCGGCGACCGTCGAGCAGCAGCCGGACAAGCAGGGCAACTTCACGATCTATAAGGTGTTCGCAACGCACCAGGCCGCGCACCTCGAGTTTGGGAGCTTCGACTTTCGCTTTGATCGACCGGGCAACGTACTCGGTTTGAGCGAAATGCGACAGGCGTCAGGCGAGGCTACGGCGGCGGTCGCACAGGAAGAGCCTGAGTTCGGGCCGGTTGAGGAGGAGGCCGCGCTAGAGAGATCGAACGGCGGGCCGCCGAGGGCTCTGACCGACATGGAGCGCTTCTTCGACCTGTTCGCTGACCGGCAGCTGGCATCGGACATCTTCACGGCGGTCGAGGACACGCGGGTCGACGCCGTCGTGGGCCGGGAATATGGGGGCATTCGGCGCGCCTACCAGGGCATGCAGGTTGATGAGCTGGAGCACCGGCCAAACGTGCGGGAGATGCCTCTGCGGCAAGCGCTCGTGGAGAACCTGATTCGGGCCAGCCTCTCGGGCTCCGACGAGCTGGTTGTGCCGAAGGTGCTGCACGGAGTGATGACGCGGGCGCTTCAGACATTGCGTGCGGTGCAGGTAGAGACCGCTTCCATCGAGGACACGGCGGAGGCGACGATTCGCATCTACGACCTGCTCGCGGGCGTGCCCAATATCCTGCCGCACAATCTCGACGATGTGGACTGGGAGAACCTGGACATCAAGGCGCCGGAGGACGGGGCTGCGATGCCGGCCGATGGCGGCGGCGACCAGGCGGCCGGGTTCCAGCCCGGCGACATGCCGAACGGTGACGAGCAGGACTACCAGAGCCCGCAGGCGGTTGGCTTCCGGGGTGACTTCAAGCCGGAGCTGGTCCAACTGCTGGCGAAGCTGCGAGAGACCGGCGAGCAAATAGAGGGCGAGGTCTCGGGCGCTCAGCTGACTCCCGAGCAGTTGAAAGAACTGCTGGAGAAGAGCGTGGAGATCAACGTGAGCGGGGCCGAAGGCGACCTCGCCTCAACTGTAGGACTGTTCCTGACCAACCTGATGAAGGAGACCCAGGCCGAACGGAAGGAAGGCAGGGAACAGCCGGGCGGCATGGAGACCGAAGGCGACAGCACCGGCGCCGAAGAGGGCGAGGAGTCGTTAATCGACGAGCCGACGGCGTTCTACTACGACGAGTGGGATTTCCGGGCGGGCGACTACCGGCCGCGCTGGTGCCGGATCCTCGAGCGGACGCTGGAGGAGGGCCAACCGGAGTTCTTCGAGAACGCGCTGATCGAGCACGCCGGGCTGGTCTACCAGACGCGCAAGCAATTCGAGCTTATGAAGCCCGAGCTGTTTCGGAAAATCAAGAAGCTGCCAGACGGTGAGGACATCGACCTCGACGCGGTCGTCGAGTTCATCACCGACAAGAAGCAGGGGCTGCCGGCCTCGGACAAGATCTACTGGCGGCGAAACAAGATCGAGCGCGATGTCGCGGTTGCCTTTTTGCTCGACATGAGCGCGAGCACCGACGAGGAGATCGAGAAGCGGCGGACGAGCTACGACGAGCAGGACTTCGATGATGATCCGCGGAAGTACCTGACCTGGTGGATCCAGCGGCAGGCGCAGGGCCACACAGGGCCAGCGGTGAAGCGAATCATCGATCTCGAGAAGGAGAGCATCGTCCTGCTGATCAAGGCGCTCGAAACGATCGGCGACGCATACGGCATCTACGGCTTCTCGGGCTATGGTCGCGACAACGTTGAGTTCTACGTGATCAAGGACCTGGAGGAGACCTTCGGCGACCGGATCAAGAGGCGAATCGACAAGATTGCGCCGATCCGCTCGACGCGGATGGGACCGGCGATCCGGCACGCGATGACGAAGCTCGAGGCGCACGAGGCG
>DASTBR010000211.1:0-4123 GCA_035711945.1 Dehalococcoidia bacterium | reverse complement strand
GCGCATAGTACATAAAGAAAGGCTTGTCGGGCATGAGGGCCTTCTGCTGACGTACCCAGTCGATCGCGCGGTCGGTCATGTCCTCGGTGAAGTGGTAGCCTTCCTCGGGCGTGCGCTCTGGCTCCACAGGCACGGTGTCCTTGTAGATGGCGGGTGCGTACTGGTTCGTCTCGCCGCCGATGAAGCCGTAGAAGTGCTCGAACCCGCTGCCTGTCGGCCAGGCATGGAAAGGCCCCATCGGGCTCGTCTCCCAGACCGGAACCTCGTGGCACTTGCCGAACTGGGCCGTGGAGTAGCCGTTGAGCTTGAGGGTTTCGGCAAGCGGCGCTGCAGTATTCGGCCGGATCGAGTTGTATCCCGGGGCCGAAGTTGCGAGCTCAGTGATCCCGCCCATGCCCACCGAGTGGTGGTTACGTCCGGTTAGCAGCGCCTGACGCGTTGGCGAACAGAGCGCCGTCGTGTGGAAGCGGTTGTACTTCAGACCGTTGGCCGCAAGACGATCAGCGGTTGGCGTCGCGCACGGGCCGCCGAAGGTGCTCGATGCGCCAAAACCCATGTCGTCGATCAAGACGATCAGTACGTTGGGCGCCCCCTCTGGCGGCCGGAGCGGCTTTATCGGTGGGAACGATGTATCCGGGTCTTTGGCGTCGTAGGTCGTGAGCCCGACATGTGGGCGGTCCGGAATCGGCAAAACCTCGCGTTGAATACCATCGGCTGTCATCGGCTGTTCCTTCCCAGGCACACAGTTGGTCAGGGAGGCCGAAACCGGCCTCCCTGACCTTTGAAGGTCTACTCGCAGTCGACGCTGGACTCCAGCTCGCCACGCGCTGTGGCCACATTCGCGGCCGCTGCTTCGACGTCTGCGGCGGCGTCGCCTAATGTCGCGTCACCATCTGGCTGCGAAATCGCCTGTTCGAGGTCTTCGACAGCGTTGTCGAGGTCCTCAGACCTCTCCGCTGCCACGTCCTGGGCAGCGGGACGTAGGTCGTCGAGCGCGTCTTGCAGCTCCGCGAGAGCAGCCTCCGCCTCGTCGACTGTAGAATCTGCTGTCAGGTCTTCGATGCCTGCCACGGCCGCCGAGACCTCATCGATCTCCCCGCAAAAGTCGGCCGCGGCGTCTGCTCCGGATTCGTCGTCGTCGTCTCCACAAGCGACGGCGGTGAGAGCGACGATTGCAAGGATGCCGATGACTGCGGCAAGCCATAGTTCACGCATGGTTTAGCTCCTTCTCTGCTGTGCGGCCAATCGCCGCCTTATTGACTGATCTCGCGCTTCCGCCGGGAAATCGGCGAATCATAGACCAGAGCACCCATAGGTCGAGCGCGATAAAGAGGAACGACAGGACGCTGCGCAGGAAATGAGCTCCTTGCTGCAGCCGCTGCCATCCCGTCATTGGCTCGTCGTTTGCGATGTCGTTGTCCTTTCCTTCTGAGCGCGTCCCGCGCGACCGACCATGGGCACAAGTATTGGCGTGGCTGGTCGGCCGGTCATGCGGAGGACTTGCCATTCTGGGTAACTACTTCTTGTTAGGGAACTCGTGGCCTTGTCTGCACTAGACGGTGAGGCTGATGGGAAACGTCGCGATCCAGATCACTGTCCCTAGGAAGATTGCGCAGCCGAAGCCGAAAACGGCCAGGCGAGCTCCTCCCGTTGAGACCTTGGTCAGGCCGGCGAAGACGAGAGACGTAGCGAAGAGGACCACACCGAGGACATAGTTCGACTGGCGCTGGACGTTGCGGCGCGCCTCCGCGCTCTTCGTCTCTGCTGCGGCCGCCAGTTCATCTGCCTCAACGCCGGCCGCGACGACGTACTCCGGCAGGACAAAGGGTGTTCGCGGCGCGTCCGGGTTGTCAAATGGGTCGGTCGCCAGCCAGGCCTCAAACGCGGGCTGGAATTCGTCACGGAAGCGGGCGCGGTAGAAGTCGGCGAGCTCTGTTTCCTCGCGGACAAAAGCATCGGCCCACGAGGTAAACGTCTCGACGTCGACCTCGGAAAGCGTGTTTGACAGCGCCGACGCACGGGTCGACTCGACGCGAGCGGCGTTAGCTGCGCTGAAGGCCTTCGAGGTCTCGCCACCCCAGCGCGTCGCCTGGTAGCCGCTCCAGGCTGTAGCTATCGTGGCGATGGCTAGCAGGACGGTGGCAGCGATTTCTATGCGATCGGGGCCTGTGCCAGCCGTTGTCATTCGTCGGTACCGCCGTCCAAGGGTTCGCCGGTGTCGTCGCAAGGGAGCTCGCCCCGCTCCCCGACGCCCGCCAGCTCGTTCTCCAGGATGTTTAGTGTGCGCTCCATGGCGACCGGTTCGATGCCACCTATGCCGGACTCGAACGGCCGGTCGAAGAAGCGGATCAGAAGTAAGGTGGCGACCATGAGGGCAACGACGACCCCGATTTGCAGCGCCTGGACGACAGCCCGCTCGCCGCTGTCGGCGAAGAAATGCATGAAGACTATGCCCAGGCCGGCAGCCAATATCAGCACTATCCAGAGCGGCGTGGGAATGATCCCTTCTGCCCCGTGCAAGCGGTCCTGCCGGGCTTCCTCGCGTACTGACGTCTGCTCGAACCACTTGTCGAAGGCTGATTCCTCAGACGCGGACTGTGGTTCCACATCGGAGAGCTCATTGAACATGGCGACGCCCCAGGGATTGAGCTCGTCGCCGATGCTTCCGTCCTCCATGCGCGGCCACTCCTGCTCGACGACGTAGCGGCCGTAGCAGATCAGCTGGCCGCCGAGAGGAACAGTCGTATCGGAGGCCATAAATTGCGCAGTCTGGAACTGCTGGGCGACCAGCAGTGCCTCGGTCTCTGCCCCTTGACGCGACTCGTCGTAGCTCGCGAAGGCGAGGAAGATAATGAAGCCGAGCAGAAAGAAGAAGGCGGTCGCCAGCACACCGAAGATGCCGGCGGCGCGGTCACTGTCGTTGAAGTACCCGCCTTCGGGGGCCCGTCGCCGAACAAAGAGAAGGCTACCGATGGCCAGTGCCGAAGCGACAACGACGACGAGCGCCGCGACCACAATGTTCATTCGCGCGGCTGGTGCAACATATTGTGGACCGGCTCGTCCTCGGGGGCCTCGGCCTCAATTGGATAACGTTCGAAGCCGACTGAGCTCTCGAGCTTCTCGCGTAGCCCGGTCAACCAGGTCTCCTCAACGACGGCGACCAGGGCCGCGCCACCCGGCGGAAGGTTCTCGCCGATCTCCTTGAGCAGGTTCTGCTGGAATCCCTCGTCGATGAAGTGGTTTCGTGCCCTATCCGCCTCTCGGCCCGTTGCCCGCAGCGCGAGCACCGACGGTGGGAAAATGGCCTCGAGCACGCCCCCGCTTGGGCGGTCCGAAACGGACAATTTCAGTCTTCCGGCTTCGGATTCCAACAGCAGGGCCGCGTCAATGAGTTCGCCGTTAGCGGGAAGGGCGTGCAGTATGCGTCCGGCATGAGCCTGGCTTTCGAAGAAGACCGTGACCACGCTTCTAGTCATAGGGCGCCGCCCGAAGCACGCCGCGGCTTGATGCCGGCGTGCTTCTCATTTGGTCAGGTTGGCCGCGGCCCCGCTCTGCCGCGTCGCGAGGGTTAGGTAATTGCCTAACAAGTGTTGGGCACTATTAACCCAGCGCTAGCATTTTCACAAGGGCGTCAGACTGGTGCATCAACTAAGGTTGCTGCGAGCCCAAGGAGCGCATGGTCAGGGCCAACTACTCCCCAAAGCACGACAATTCAGCTGCTGGCGACCTCGAGATTGGACGCCTGCTGGATCAGATTGAGGAACTGGCCGCGTGGTCGGGCGACAACCTGCTGCGCCGCCTTACGCGGCAGCTGGCGACCGTAACCGGCGCGCGCTGGGCACTTGTTTCAGAACTAAAAGACGCCAGCCATGTAACCGCGGTCGCCTTCTGGACGGGCGACGGCTACAGCGACCAGTTTGAATACGACCTGGCAGGCACCCCCTGCGAGCACCTCTTCGCCAGCGATTCTGTATTCATCGCCGGCGGCCTGGCTGAGAAGTTTCCACATGCCGAATGGCTGAACTCTCTTCCGGCTGAGTCGCTGGCTGCTATCCCCCTGTTCAAGGCGGATAGCTCACCGCTTGGACATCTGTCAGTGGTCCACGATCGTCCCCTGTCCGGG
>DASTBR010000210.1:0-6840 GCA_035711945.1 Dehalococcoidia bacterium | reverse complement strand
TGTCCCTGGCGATCAACTCGAAATACTCTCCATGTGCCCTGCCGGGTGCCCGATTCCGATCATCTCGATCATCTGCGCCGTGGTTATCGGATCGTCCGACACGGGCAACTTGAGAGTCTTGGACAGCTGATCGTCGGACATCGAGCGGATTATCCCGGCAGCCTTGTGCCCGTCCTCCTTGAGCAGCGTCAGCACTTCGTCTCGGGCGGGATTGGGGTTCTGGCTGGCGTGCTGAGCGTTGCCCTGGTCGATCATCTCCATCGAAAGCGGGGGCGCCTGCCCACCGGCGCCCACTGCCTGGGCGATCCCGACGATCTGCATATGACTCGTGGCCACATGATGGGCTACCGTCCCAACGCTCCGCTGGTCTTCGTTGGAGGCCGCGCTCCGCCACCTCTCATCGCTGCAACCCTCGACCGCCTTGATGAACTGTTGGTTCGTCTGTTCGAACTTGCTGGCGAGTTCTTCGCTCCTGCCCACGTAACTCCTCCTTCGCAGGTAAAGGGAGGATCAGGTCTCTTGCCCAAGTCTATCGAAGAGATGGCAGCCTAGGACCAGAACTCGTCCCAGGCCTGCGTGTCTGAGAACAAATCCCAGGCTTCAGTAAGCTTGCCGTCGCGCACGTGACAGACTACCGCGAGTTGAATGTCCAGCCTCTTGCCATTGCGGGTTGCCGTGATCCGTTCCAGGTTTACGGCGTGTTCGTCGCTGGCGACTGTATCGTGAAGCTCAACGTTGATCGTCCCGCCGCTCAGCTCCCACATGCGGCGAGCGACATCGACGAACTCATCGCGACGATAGTCACCTGCGAACGGTCCGCGACCCGGAAAGTGTCGGACAGCATCCTCTTCGATCAGCTCCATGAGTCTGGAAAGGTCGCCCCCTGTGAGCGCGGCGTGGACCTGCCTCAATACCGCGGCATTCGGATGCTCCGGCATTCCGGGCCTCCTTGCTAAGGCGGGGCTGAACACCGGCGATTGCCAGGCTCTGTCACTAGCAAGATACTGGGCTGACCGAGCAAGGAGCGTCGTTATGGATTTCCGTTTCAGCGAGAAAGAAGAAGGATTCCGCGCCCAGGTGCGCGAGTTCCTGGACCAGGAGCTCGCCGCCGAGGACGAGAGCGAGCCATTCGACATCCGCTCGGAGGACCACTGGCAGCGGGCCAACGTCTTCATGAAGAAGCTCTCCAAGAAGGGCTGGATTGCCATGCACTGGCCGAAGGAATACGGCGGCTACGGCGCCTCCATCCTGGAGCAGCTTATCTACAACGAGGAGATGGCCTACCGGCGCGCGCCGCTGGTCAATCAGTCCGGCACGAACATGGTCGGCCCCACCCTGATCCTGTACGGCAGCGAGGAGCAGAAAAAGCAGCACCTCGGCGGGATCACCAGTGGCGAGATCATCTGGTCGCAGGGTTACAGCGAGCCACAGGCCGGCTCCGACCTGGCGTCACTGCAGACGCGCGCGGTGCGCGACGGCGACGACTACATCATCAACGGCCAGAAGATCTGGACGAGCAACGCCCACCGCAGCCAGTGGATGTTCATGCTGGCGCGGACAGATCCCGAGGCGCCGAAGCACAAGGGCATCAGCTTCTTCCTCGTCGACATGAAGTCGCCTGGCATCGAGGTTCGCCCACTCGTGAACCTGGCCGGCCAGCACGGGTTTAACGAGGTCTTCTTCGAGGACGTGCGCGTGCCCAAGGAGAACCTCGTCGGCGAAGAGAACCGCGGCTGGTACGTCGGCGTGACCCTGCTCGACTTCGAACGCTCGAACATCAGCGGCGCTGCCGCGGCCAAGCGGGAGTTCGAGAAATTGGTCAAGTACGCGCGCACGAGTCGCCACAATGGCAAGACGTTGCTCGACGTCCCGCACCTGCGCTACAAGCTCGCCGAGACGGCGATCGAGATCGAGGTCGGCCGGGGTATGTCATACCGCGTGGCCTCGATCCAGAACAGCGGCGGCATCCCGAACTACGAAGCCTCGATGGCCAAGCTCTATCACTCCGAGCTTGCTCACCGCCTGGCGCGCGTCGGTACCCAGGTTGTCGGAACCTACGGCTCGTTGCGGCCCGGCTCCAAGCACGCCCAGCTCGAAGGCCAGTTCACCGAGTCTTACATGACTTCGCTCGGCGGAATGATTGCTGCGGGCACCTCCGAGATTCAGCGCGGCATCATCGCCGGTCGCGGCCTCGGCCTCCCCCGCGGATAGGCCATGAGTGTCAACAAGTTGACCCACGGGTCAGCTTTTTATAGCGTCATGGCGGGAGGCAGCACCTCCCGTTTTGTGTCTCAAGTAGACACCTCCGCCACCCGCTGAATTCCATCCCCGCGGCGGCTGCATCCGGTCCGGAGCGGCACGCAGCAGAGAAAGGCTTGTCTCATGGACCTGGGTCTGAGCGAAGAACAACAACTGCTCCAGCAGAACGCCCGTGACTTCCTCGAAAAGGAGTGCCCCGAGTCGCTCGTCCGAGCGATGGAGGAAGACGAAAAGGGTTACTCACCCGAGCTCTGGAAGAAGATGGCCGACCAGGGCTGGCAGGGCCTCATGATTCCCGAGGAGTACGGCGGTGCCGCCTTCAATTTCATGGACTTGATGGTCCTGATCGAAGAGTTTGGACGAGCCCTGGTTCCCGGGCCTTTCATTCCAACCGTTGTCCTCGGCGCAATCCCCTTGATGGAAGCGGGCAGCGACGAGCAGAAGCAGAAGTATCTCCCGCAGATCGCCTCGGGCGAGGCCATCTGGACGATGGCCTACACCGAGCCCAATGGTCGCTTTGACCTCGACGCGATCGAGATGGAAGCAAAGAAGGACGGCGACGGCTACACCCTCAGCGGCACCAAACTCTTCGTGCCCGACGCTCACGTCGCCGACTTCATGGTCGTCGTCGCGAAGGCCGACGGTGGCCACGGGATGTTCATCGTCGACGCCAAGAGCTCAGGTGTGACCACCACTGTTCTGAAGACGATCGCCGACGACAAGCAGTGCGAGGTTGTCTTCGACAAGGTCAAGGTGCCCGCCGAGAATGTCCTCGCCGTCGGCAAGGGCGCCAGCGAAGCCCTGAAGTCAATCATCCGCAAGGCCACCGTTGCCGAGTGCGCGTACCTGGTCGGCCTGGCGCAGATGGACTTCGAGATCAGCATCAACTACGCCAAGGAGCGCGTGCAGTTCGGCCGGCCGATCGGTTCCTTCCAGGCGATCCAGCACAAGGCCGCCGACATGGTCACCGACGTCGACGGCGCCCGTTTCATCACCTACAAGGCGGCCTGGTCAGTGGCTGAAAACGAGCCCGACGCCGACATGATGGTGCACATGGCCAAGGCCTGGACCAGCGAAGCCACGCGGCGAGTCGTAGCCCACGGGCAGCAGATCCACGGCGGCATCGGCTTCACCAAGGAGTACAAGATCCAACTCTTCTTCCGCCGGCAGAAGCGCGCCGAGCTCTTCTGGGGCGACGCTGACTTCCACCGCGAGAAGGTCGCCGACCTACTGGCCATCTAGTCGTCAAACCAGCCATCTGGCCCGGGTGGAAGCCAACACATCCGGACAGATTCTCGGCGCTAAACGAGTTATCTAGAGTTAGGCCGCCCGCGCTCAGACGCGCTGACGTTCGTCTCGCAGCTTAAGCAATTCCTCGACCGGGCTCGGGAGGGTGGTCTCGAAGTCGATCAACTTCGCCCACGTCGGGGTCACAACGATTCGGACCATGCCATCGTAGAGCGAGCGGACCTCCGCCTCCCACTCGACCCTTTGCTCCGGCGTCATCTTGTATGTGCCGCTCGTCTCGAAATACTCGTCCGGAATGCCCTCGACGACGTCGAGCTCCGCCCGACCGCGGATGAGAAGAATCTTGGGCGGATGCACTTCGGTGTCAATGGTCAGAGCGACCGAGGGGTTGTGGCGGAGGGCCGTGAGCTTCGGGGCGTTCTTCGGCGTGCACATTACGACCTCCGAGCCGTTCCAGGTGAACCCGATCGGGATGGCCCGAGGAGTCCCGTCGCGGGCTGCGTAAGCCAGGCGGGTCAGGTCGCGGGCCAGGAGCTCCTGACTCAGCGGACGGTCCAGAACCTCATTGACCTGTTTCGGCTGCATGGGTCGCGGCCCTCTAATTGTACTTTTGCTTGGTAGCGCCACCGCTCGTTGAAGCGCATTGGCAAGTCCTCTTGACACGTCGCTTATCCGGTATAATACTCAGTATATAGGAGGCGACTCAGTGAGTGTCCCGCATGCCTTGTTGGCTCTGTTGAACGAGGGTCCCAAGTACGGTCTCCAGCTCCAGCAGGAGTTCGAATGGAGGACCGCTTCTATTTGGCCACTCAATGTCGGGCAGGTCTACACGACGCTCCAGCGCCTTGAGCGCGACGGACTGGTCGAGCTGGATGAGGACAGGGCAGAGGGCCGGCAGAGAGGCTATCGAATTACGGCAGCGGGAAGAAGCGAGCTCGCCGAATGGCTCGAGACTTCCCCAGACACCCTGACGCCGCGACGAGATGAGCTGGTTATCAAGGTACTGATTGCGATGTCTGTACCAGGTATAGGCGTGCACGACGTGCTGCAGGCTCACCGACGCCAACTGGTGGAGACGATGCAGCGCTATACGCATATGAAGGGAGACGTGTCCGAGGACAACGTAGCCCTGGCGCTGGTCGTCGATGCCGAGCTCTTTCGTCTCGATGGCGTCGTGCGCTGGCTTGACGCTGTAGAAGCCCGTCTCAAGCGAACACCTGATGTGGCAACCCAAACAGGAGATCCAGGTACCCATGGGGCAAAAGCGCTCCAGGCCGGGAGTTAGGAAATGAAGATGCAAAGTTCGAGTGCGCTTCAGATGCACGACGTATCCAAGGTCTACGGGCAGGGCCCCACGGAGGTACGTGCACTCTGGGAGATCAACCTGTCGGTTGACCGAGGCGAGTTGGTTGCGGTTATGGGGCCAAGCGGCTGCGGCAAGAGCACCTTGTTGGCGATAGCCGGCAGCCTCGAGGAGCCGACGAGCGGCGAGGTCCTGATTGATGGAACGGACCTATCCGGGATGTCTGGCGATGACCGGGCCAGGCTGCGTCGCCGTTCCATCGGCTATGTGTTCCAGGATTTCAACCTGCTGGGCGGGTTAACGGCCCTCGAAAATGTGGCGCTGCCCCTCGAGCTTGACGGACTTGGCGTGCGACGGGCACGGGCGGTCGCGATTGAGGCCCTTGACCAGCTCGGCGCGGCTGACCGAGCCAACCGCTATCCAGACGACCTATCGGGCGGCGAACGGCAGCGCGTGGCGATCGCCAGGGCAGTTGTGGGCGGCCACCAGCTGCTGCTCGCTGACGAACCGACGGGCGCCCTTGATTCAGTTAATGGTGAGGGAGTCATGCGCCTGCTGCGGCAGGCCTGCCAGGGAGGAGTCGCGGGGGTTGTCGTGACGCACGACGCTCAGCTGGCGTCGTGGGCGGACCGTATCGTGTTCCTGCGTGATGGCCGGATTGTCGACCAAACCGTCCCCTCTCAGCCTGTGCCGCGCGTAGCTTCCCGACAGCTGCTGGCCACAGAGGCTCGTCAATGAGCCTTGAGCCACAGAAGAGACCGGGTAACCTGCCGGCGGACGGGGGCATGGTGGCGCGCCGAGCGGTGATCCGCTGGGCCTGGCGGCTATTCCACCGCGAATGGCGACAGCAGCTCCTCGTGCTGGCGTTGCTGACCCTGGCGACAGCCGCGACGATTCTCTGCGCCACAGCGATGTACAACCTTACTCCGGCACAAGACAACGCCGAATTCGGTTCAGCCGATCACTACATCCGGCTCGAAGCGAGCCCAGGTGCCGACGTCGTCGAGGCGAATGTTGCCGCGGCCAGAGAGTGGTTTGGCGTGATCGATGTGTTGCTGCAGCGGGCCGAGTCTGTTCCTGGCTCGGTCGACCAGCTGGAGTTCAGAGCACAGGACCCGCGGGGTGCCTTTAGCGGCCCCATGCTGGCGCTGCGCGAAGGGCGCTACCCAACCGCTGCCGGTGAGGTGGCCGTGACAGACGGCGTGGCGAAGACCCTCGACCTCGATATCGGCACTCAGTTCAACCTGGGAGGTGCGTGGATGGTTGTCGGCCTGGTGGAAAACCCCAATGACCTGAACACTGAATTCGCGCTGACATCTCCTTCGCACCTGGATCGGCCTGAATCGGTCACGATCCTGGTGGGCGGCAGCTCTGCGCGTTTTGAGTCGTTCCAGCCGGTCGGCGACGAGCTTAGCCTGTTGCTGGTCAAGCGAGAGCCATACGAACAGATCCTCGCCACCGGCGTCGTGCTCGCTGGTGCTGCCGTAGTGCTGCTGTTCGTCGCCCTCGTCGCGGCAACGGGTTTCGTCGTCCTCGCCCAACGCCGTCTGCGTCAGTTGGGCATGCTCGCGGCAATCGGCGCGACCGAAAAGCACATCAGGCTCGTCATGGTGGCCAACGGCTTTGTGATCGGCGTCGTCGCCACCTCGCTCGGGCTGGCGATTGGCGTGGCAGTTTGGCTTGCGATCTCCCCACTCCTGGAGACCGCCATCGGATACCGGATCGACACACTCAACGTCCCATGGTGGCTGATAGCGATTTCCGGCCTGCTAGCGGTAGCTACTGCGACCCTGGCTGCCTGGTGGCCGGCCCGGCTGGCGGCGCGCGTACCGGTCACGCAGGCCCTGTCAGGGCGACCCTCAAGGCCTCACCCGGAGCATCGTTCGGCGGGGAAGGCCGTGTTGCTGGGCGTGGGGGGTTTGGCATGCCTCGCTCTCGGCGACCCGACCAAGATCAGCGACCGATCGCTGGCCAACCTCGACCAAGTACTGCTCGTCTTCGGCGGCACCTTAGCCACAGTTAGCGGGATC
>DASTBR010000209.1:0-21498 GCA_035711945.1 Dehalococcoidia bacterium | reverse complement strand
TCCCAGTTGTCGACGGCCTCGACTTTGATGACCTCTGCGCCCATGTCGGCGAGGAAGCGCGTGGCGTAAGGCCCCGCCCAGACCATGGTCAGGTCAACGATGCGATGCCCGGAGAGCGGCAACCGGTTCAGATTGCGCCCCGCGCTCGCATGGCGGCCATCTCCGCGCCGCTGACTCCGATGTCGGCAAGGATCGCATCCGTGTGCTCGCCGAGACTTGGCGCTGGTTCGTATTCCATTTCGAAATCGGCGAAGCGGATCGGCGGGCCGGGGTGGGTGGCGGATCCTGCCTCCGAGTGATCGACCTCATGCCAGAAGCCGCGGGCGTTGAGATGTTCCGAGGCAAGGAGGTCGTCCATGTCGTGGACGAAGGCGGAGGGCACCTTGTTGCGCTGGAGGTCGTGGTAAAGCTCGACCCGTTGTTTGTCGGCCATCCAGGCGAAGACCATCGCCGTCAGCTCGTCGTTGTTAATCAGCCTGGAGCCCATGTCCTTAAAGCGTTCGTGGGTGGCAAGCCCGGGCTCGACCATCTCGGCGAAGCGCTGCCACTGCGGCTGCATCACGTGGATGCCGACGTGACCGTCAGCGACCGGGAAGACGCCTGCCGTCGCGTTTAGCTGGTTGCCGCGTCTCTCGCCGCTGCCGACCCCGAGGTACATGTGCCAGGGCAGAGCAAACTCGAGCATCGTCGCCTGGCACTCCTGGGCCGAGATGTCGATCCACTGGCCGATCTCCTGGTAGTTGCAGGCATAGAGACCGATGCAGGTTGCGGCGAAGGCGTGCAGGCCGGCCTGGTAGTCGGCCTGGTAACCAGCGCCGAGAAGCGGCTCGCGGTCAGGGTCTCCGGTCATGGCCATCTGACCGCCAACGGCGAACGAGACAAGGTTGTTCGCTTTGTACGACGAATAGGGCCCCGTTTGGCCAAAGGGGGTGATCGAGGTCATGAGCAAGCGCGGCTTGCGGCGGCGCAGATCCTCGAAGGGGAGATCGTTGGCCGCCAGGTAGCCGGGGGAAAAGGTCTCGACTATGGCCTCGGTCTCGAGTACCAGGCGTCTGATGACCTCTTGGCCGTCGTCGGACTGAATGTCCAGCGTGAGGCTCTTCTTCCCGGCGTTGAGGTACAGGAACAGGGCGCTCTTCCCGGGATGGGGTTGGTCCTCAGGGAAAGGTCCGATGCGGCGGGCTGGGTCGCCGATGCCGGGGTTCTCGACCTTGATAACGTCGGCGCCGTAGTCGCGAAGAAGCTTGCAGCAGAAGGCGCTGCTGAGGCCCTCGCCGAGCTCAAGAATGGCGAGGCCATCGAGAGGCTTCACAGACACGAGGCTGATTGTAGATAGGGGATGGTTTGGCCGAAACGCGTCAGTCTTCGCCCGAGCCGACCGGTATCAAAGAGCCGACGATAGCGGCCGCACCACCAATCGTGACCATAAAGAGACCCGGCTCGTAGCTGAACGAGACCTCATCCGGGACCACGTCGCGGATATAAAGGAGCTCGACGACACCCAGGGCGCCGACGGCTAATCCGCCAAGTGCCGCGTAGACGCGGCCGATTGGAACACGGCGCAGGAAAACGTATTCGATGAAGAGCAAGAAGATGCCAACGGCGCAGAGAGCGATGACGATGTAACCATCGAGCCGCTCGTCGCTGTCGAGGGCGTCCTGGATCTGGAACTCAAACTCACCCTCGACCTCGCGGCCAGCAATCTGAGCGGTGATTGAATCGTCGAGGGCTTTGACGTCTGTACCTTCTAAAGAGACCCAGGGCAGGAAGACTCCTGCCAGGGCAACGGCAAAGCCGATCGTCGCCATGAGAATTCCGGGCCGGATACCAAGTCCGCCTTCCTCTCGGTAGTAGGGTTCGACCTCGGTCGTCTCCGCCTGTTGCTGCCGGCGGTATTCGTCGAGGTCCTCGCGGCGGACTTCTTCGCGCGGCGGATAACGCCTGGTCTCCACGATCTCGTCGCCCTGGTCTAGAGCCGCGGTCGGTTGATCTTCCTGCCGAGCTTCTGATATTTCGGAGGCGGCCACTGCGGCACCAGCGGCGGCTGCGGGCGCCGCTGCCCCTACGCCGGGTTCGTCGTCCGCCGGGGTATCGCCCCAGACATACTTGTTCTCGTCCGTGTCGGCGGCGGGTTCGGACGCTACGGCGGCCGCCGCCGGCGCAACGGTCTCGGGCGCGGGCTGATCAACGGGCGGCTCCGTCGTTTCCGAGGGCGGGACATCATCCACACCTGCGTCGGGCTCACCAGCTGGCGAGGCGGCGATGTCCTGGCCGGTTTCCTGTTCGGCGGCTGGTGACTCCGCCGAAGCTGGCGGTGCTGGCTCGGGCGGCTCAGGTTGCACGACTTTGGTGCCGCAGACATTGCAGAAGCGGACGCCAGCAGGAAGCCTTGCGCCGCACTCCATGCAGTAGATGAACTCAGAAGCCAACGGTGGTTGTACCCTTCAAGCTCCGCCTATCGTCTCGCTATCGCCTGACGCCTGTCAACGTTAGGGGCCCGACAGCACCGCGTTGGCGATTGCACGGCCCATCTCAGCGGTTGGCAGCGGCACTTCGCCGCGCCCGGCGATATCGGGAGTGCGCAGGCCGCGCTGCAGGACGGCACTCACTGCTTCCTCGACCGCGGCGGCTTCATGTTCGAGGCCGAAGGAAAGCCGGAGCATCATTGCCGCCGAAAGAATCATACCGATGGGGTTCGCCTTCCCCTGGCCGGCAATATCGTAGGCGCTGCCGTGGATCGGCTCAAAGAGCCCTCGGCTGCGCCCGTGGCGGCCCGGGCGGCCCAGACTGGCTGAGGGGAGCATCCCCATCGAGCCGGCCAGCATCGATGCCTCGTCGGTCAGGATGTCGCCGAACATGTTCTCGGTGACGATTACGTCGAAATCGGCCGGGCGACGGATCAGGTGCATGGCGCAGGCGTCGACGAAGAGATGCTCGAGGGTCACGTCCGGGTAGTCGCGGGCGACCTCGTTGGCCACTTCGCGCCAGAGACGGCTGGACTCGAGCACGTTCGCCTTGTCGACGCTCGTCACCCGGTTGCGACGCCTGCGGGCGAACTCGAAGGCGATGCGGACGACGCGCTCGACTTCCTGCTCCGAGTAGCGAAGGGTGTCAACAGCTCGCCGCCCCTGTGCACCGGACCAGCGGCGCTGGGGCTTGCCGAAGTAGAGTCCTCCCGTCAGTTCGCGGATGACAACGAGGTCCACGCCATCGAGGACTTCGGGCCGCAGCGAGTTGGAGTCGGTAAGGAAGGGCAGGTTCTTGACCGGGCGGATGTTGGCAAAGACCTTCATGCCGCGGCGAAGGGCGAGCAACCCCTGTTCGGGTCTGACGGTGGCGTTGGGGTCGTTGTCCCAACGGGCTCCGCCGACGGCGCCAAGGAGGACTGCCCCAGCCTTGCGCGCGGCAGCCAGGGTCTCGGGCGGAAGAGGGGCGCCGACGGTATCGATGGCCAGGCCACCGATGAGGCCTTCCTCGACGACGATGCGGTGGCGGTGACGCTGCCCTACGGCCTCGAGCACGCGGCGGGCCTCGTCCATAACTTCGGGCCCGATGCCATCGCCGGGCAGCGCGAGGATGCGTAGCTTCAACGTTCGAGGCCCGCGGCATGACGCAGGCTGGCCAACTCGCGTGCGCTAAGGTCTCGCCAGGCGCCCGGTGGGAGCTTTGGATCGCGCAATGGACCAATGGCCACGCGCTCAAGGCTGACGACCGGATGACCTACTGACTCCAGCATCTTGCGAATCTGCCTCTTTCGTCCCTCGCGGAGCCTTACTTCAAGCAGGGTAATCCGCGGAGACGAGGCGTTCCTGCCGGCCAGCTGAAAGTGTGCGGGGGCAGTCTTGCGTCCTTCGATGGTGATGCCGCTGCTGAGGCGCATCAGAGTCTCTGTTGTCGGTCGTCCTTCGACCGCGGCCTCGTACGTCTTTGGGACCTCGTGGCTGGGATGAGTGAGGGCGTTCGCAAGCTCGCCATCGTTGGTGCAGAGCAGCAAGCCACTCGAGTCGAGATCGAGACGGCCAACGGGATAGAGGCGCTCCTCGATTCCCGCCAGAAGGTCGCGAATTGTCGGTCGGCGCTGAGGATCGCGCAATGTAGACACCACGCCAGGCGGCTTGTTGAGGAGGACGTAGCGCGCAGTCTCGGCCACGAAGGGGACAGCTTTGCCGTCGACTGAGATCGTGTCGGATGGGGTGACCTGCACTCCGAGCTCGGCTGTCTTGCCGTTGACCTGCACACGGCCCGCCCGAATGAGGTCCTCGATGGCGCGGCGAGAGCCTACGCCTGCGCGGGCAAGGGCCTTCTGGATGCGCGCGCTCTTCGGTGCGCCGGGCGCATTCAGGAGGCGAAGGCGCAGCTGCCGGCGGCAGTTGGGCAGCTGAACTCGTAGACAGGGACCTTGCGGATGAGGCCGCCGATGCGCACGCGCAGCTGGACGCTGCCGTCAGAGCCCAGCGGCGTGCCGGTCAGCCGGACGCTGAAGCTCTGCTCGTTGGCTGCCGCCCGGCTGCGAACAACCTCAAGCTCCGAGGGCGAAAAGAGGACGGTGGTCTCAGCAGCGTTGTCGCCGCTGATGCGTAGCTCGACCGGCCCGTGGTGGCGACAGATCGTGAGCACCTGCGGACTGACTCTGATGCGGCTCGCGTATTGACGCGCCGAACTTGCCGACGAGCGCGAAGGTCGAGACCGGGTAGCTCGCCGAGCGCGTGCCAGCCAGTCCTTCCACTGGTCCGTGCGATTCTCTCGCCGGTTGGACGGTGCAGGGTCACGTCGCTCTTGGTGACGGGGCTCGCGGCTCGCAGTTGAGTCGGTGCGCTTGATGGCACGTCGCCGGCAACCTTCGAGATCACGCGTCAATTCGTCGTGGGCTTGATTGATCTCGGCCATGCGCGCGCTCGAGCCGAAGGAGCCGGCATCGGGGTGATGCTGTCGTGCGAGCTGCCTGTAGCGCACTTTTATGTCCTCGGGGCTGGCAGTAGGAGGTAGGCCCATGACTGCGAAAGGATCACGCATCGCTGGCAGATTATAGCGGCGTTCCTAAGGCTCCTTTTGACATGGCTTTGTGATGTGGCAGCCACATTTCTTTAGTTGAGCTTGGTTGTGTCACTTAAAGCTGTTGGCAAGGGAGGAACCACCTGATGTTGGAACTGATGAGCAACCTGTTGAGCTCGCTTCGCGCGTCGGTGTCCGGCCTGAACGACGAGGCCGGTCACAGCGGTGCGCTGATGGGCGGCGGACTGGGCACGATTCTCGTAATCGTCCTGGTCGTTGTCTTGATCTTGATCATTCTCTAGGGATTGACGAGCACCAAAAGCAAAGGGGCCGCATGCGGCCCCTTTCGCTTGCCCCGAAGACTGCCGACTAGCCTCACACCGTGGCAGCCGATCGAACAGTCGTCGACGAACTGAAGGCGATTGCTTACCTCTTGGAGCGTCGCCTTGCGCCGTCCTATCGCGTGGAGGCATTTCGTAGGGCGGCACGCTCGCTTGAAGGCGAGGACGTGGCGGCTCTCGCGAGCCGAGGCCAACTGCGCTCTCTGCGCGGCGTCGGCAGCACGATTGAGTCCGTCGTTCTGGAAACGCTCAAGGATGGTAAGAGCGCCTACCGGGCGAAGCTGGAAGAGGAGGTCGGAGACGAGGTTGCAAGCCCTCTGCGGGCAGCGCTAAAGGGCGACCTGCACGTCCACACGAACTGGTCGGACGGCGGCGCCGAGATGATCGATATGGTGGAGGCCGCGATCGCGCTTGGGCACGAGTACGTGGCTATCACCGACCACTCCCCGAGCCTCAGGATCGCCCGCGGCCTCAGCATCGAGCGCCTGGAGCAGCAGTTCAAGCTGGTTGAAGACGTGCAACGCCAGGTTGGCGATCAGATTCGGATACTGAGGGGCAGCGAGACCGACATCCTGCTGGATGGCAGCCTCGATTGGCCCGAGGAGCACCTGGAGCAGCTGGACATCGTGGTTGGATCGATCCACAACAAGCTGCGTTTGCCGGCTGAGGAAACGACCGCCCGCCTGCTGGTTGCCATGGAGAACCCTTACCTCGACGTGCTGGGACACCCTACTGGGAAGATGAGCGGCGTCGAGCGCAGTACATATGACCACGCAGGCGTTTTCGCGGCCGCGGCGGCGAACGGAGTAGCCCTGGAGATAAATTGCACCCCCGCGAGGCTCGACCTGAAGCCGGAGTATGTCCGCCTGGCGGCCAGCCTCGGCTGCCGTTTCTCGATCGACACGGACGCGCACGCGCCCGGCCAACTCGAGTGGCAGGGCTACGGCGTGCTGATCGCCGAGGAGGCGGAGCTTTCGCCCAAGCAGATCATCAATACGTTCGCCGCGGACGACCTTCTGGAGTCTCGCGGCCGGCCTTCGCCTTGAAGTCATGCAGCGTGTTGATCGAATCGAAGGAGCCCAGCTCGGGGTCAAGAGCTCGGGCCTCGTGCTCGCTGAGGACTAGCGACGGGACGCGCGAAGCGAGGCTGTAGAGCGGCGCGCCTCCGCTCGCAATCTCCTGAAGGTGAGGAAGTGCTGCGGGTCGGTAGAGACCAGGGAGCGGATGCAGCCGGCCAGCGATCGCGAAGCAGGCGAAGTCGGTCTCGTTGACCTCGGTCAGCCGCGCGAGAACACGCGGTTTGAGAGCGGGACTGTCGCAGGGAAGGGCAACGACTGGCGACCCGAGTGCCTCAAGGGCGGCGACGATCCCACTGGCCGGGTGCTGCGGGCCATCGTCCACCAGAAAGTCGGCTCCAGCCCTCCTGGCGAGCTGTTGGTGAGCGGCGTGGCGGGTTACCACAATACTCCGTTGCGAAACGAAACGGCAGATACCTACCGCCCGCTCGAGCATCGTCTCGCCCTCCGGCAGGAGGAGGCTGGCTTTGTCTTTTCCCATGCGGCGGCTGGATCCGCCTGCGAGGACGACCGTCACCGCCATCGAAGACAAGCGCACCGTAAGGAAGTCAGTAATCCCGGCGGTGTCGTCGCGAGCAAATACTGGCACGGAGCATTCCAGCTTTTCGTCCGCAATCAGGGCAAGCGTTCCGGGTTCAAGGCGTGGAGTCCGGCCCCGCGGGACGATCTCCAGGCGCGGAAGGCTGCCCCGTTTGAAACCCTCCACCAGGACGACATCAGAGGCGAGCGCTTCGCGGCTCAGTACTTGTGACAGCTGGAGGCTGTCATCAGAGCCGGCGAACGAGGTTCGTCTATTTGGACCGATAACATCTACCACTTGTGCCCCGGCCTGGGTGAGACGCCACGAATCCTTGCCCGGCGTGTCCAAAGCAGCGTGGTCGTGTGGATCGTGCTTCGCCGCGGCCACGCTGAAACCGCGGCCCTTTAGCTCGCGAATGAGCTTCTCGAGGAGCGTCGTCTTGCCGGAACCCGCCGGTCCGGACACGGCAAAGATGGAGGTCAAGACGCGGCGAGGACGGACGCCGTCGGTTGTAAAGCCGCGGCGGGCTGGATGCTGACACGGACAAGCGTCGACTTGAAGGCTGGCGTACCGGACTGGGGGTCGGCATCACGCGAAACCAGCGCATTGGCCTCGGGATAGTACATAGCGGCGTTGCCCTCGCGGATGTCGAATGGCCTGACCAAAACGGGACCAAGCTCGCCAACGTCGGAGCTGACGAAGACAGCCTGGTCGATTGCCAGGCCCAACCGTGCGATGTCCGACGGGTTGAGGAGGAGCACATCGCGCCGCTCCTGTCCGCGATAGGGATCTTCTTCCTCGTAGACCACTGTGTTGAACTGACCCTCCGAGCGAATAGTCATCAGGCGGAGCTGATCGGGATCGGGTCGGACGAGAGATGGGAAGTCCGGAAGCGCAAAGGCAGCGCGTCGGGTGGGGGTAGGAAACTCTCGCTTGTGCAGGATGCGACCGCCGACGTGGAACTCCTGCTTCGTCTCATCGATGCTGCCAATTGCCTCGTAGCCAGGGACAACCTGGGCGATGGCGTCGCGAATGCTGGCGTGACGCCGCATAGCCTGGAAATCAATTGGTGATCCGGCGTCGAGGACGCGAGTGGCGATTTCCGAGATTACCTGGACTTCGCTGAGCGGGCCCGCATAGCGCATTCTGCCGCCGTCGCTGAGACGCACGTAGTTGAACATCGACTCCTGGGTGGTGGGCTGGGGTTCCTCGTCGCGCGGGACGACAGGCAGGATGTAGGTTTCGCGTCCGCGGCCGTGGACGTGGCCGAGGTTAAGGGCTGTGCTGAGGTAGACGACCGTCCCGACGTTGCCGAGGGCGCGCGACGAAAAAGTTGAGTCGGGCGTGGCGGCATAGAGGTTCCCACCCAGACAGAGGGCGAAGTCAATCTCACTTCGATCGGCAGCGTGCATGGCATTGATCGTGTCAAGTCCCTTCGCCGACGGGACCGTCACACCGAGCCTCGACTCCAGCGCCTGCAGAACCGCCTCCTTTAGCGCCGGCGTAACGCCAACCGAGCCGATGCCCTGGACGTTGCTATGCCCGCGAATCGGCAGCAGTCCCGCACCGGGCCGACCGATCATGCCGCGCAGCAGTGCGAGATTGGCGATGGCGCGGACGTTCTCGACGCCGTGAAGGTGCTGGGTGATGCCCATCGTCCAGCCGAAAATTGCACTCCTGGCCGACGCATACGTGGCAGCTGCCTCGCGAATCTCATCGCGGGAAACGCCTGAGGCGCTCTCGATCTCCTCCCAGGACAGAGTCTCGAGAGCCGCAAGGTACTCTTCGCTGCCCTCGGTGCTCGATTCGATGAAGGAAGGGTTCACCGCGCCGAGCTCGACTGTACCCTTGGCGATCCCGGTGAGCAGCGGGATGTCACCACCGATGTGCGGCTGGATGTATTGGCTGGCGATTTCGGAGCCGAAAAGGAGGCTGCGGACGTCGGAGGGCACGCTGAAGCGCGCCAGCCCGCCTTCCCTCGCCGGGTTGATGATGACGACCTTTCCGCCGCGGCGACGGAGGTCCAGCAGATTGCGCATGAGGCGGGGGTGGTTGCTCGCGGGATTACCGCCGATCAGGAAGAAGAGGTCGCAGGACTGGACGTCGTCCAGCGTAACGGTGGAGGTACCTGTCCCAATCGCCTTCGTCAGGCCGACGCCGCTCGCCTGGTGGCAATAGTAAGAACAGTTGTTGACGTTGTTCGTGCCGTAAATGCGGGCGAAGAGCTGAAGAAGAAACCCTGCTTCGTTCGACGAGCGTCCGCTGACGTAGAAGAAGGACCGCTCCGGCTGCGTCGCGCGCAGCCGGTCGCCGATGGCATCGAGTGCGGCATCCCAGGAGACGGGTTCGTAGTGGGTGCTGTCGGGACCCGCATAGAGCGGAGTGGTTAGCCGGCCGAGGGTTTCGAGTTGTCGCGAGCTAAAAGTGCCCAGGTCGTCGAACGAACGCGCACGCATGTCGGATATCGACATCGGCGAGCGCATATCCGCGGCCAGGGCCTGCATCGACTTCTTGCAGACCTCGGGGAAGCGCCCGGACTCGTTGACCATGCCTCCGCGTTGCCCGCCCATGCCGAGTGAGCACGTGCGGCAGCTGTTCTTGCTGCGCAGGCCGCGCCAGAAGCCGAGAAAGCCCACCCGCCGCGCGGTCTGGAAGGTGTACCAAACCGCGGGCCAGCCGCCACCGGACCGTACCTTTGCCATTACTCACGGGCCAGTGTAGGAGAAGGGCTATTCCTGTCCGATCCGCAAGACGGCTGCACCCTCAATCTCGCCCCGCTTGTGGGCGAGCAGTGCCTCGTTAGCCTGGGCAAGCTCGTAGAGACGGAAGGAGGTATCGATGGGAATGCGCGCTGCCAGATCCAACAATTCACGGGCATCGGCGCGCGTGTAGTTGGCCACGCTACGGATGCCGCGCTCCCACCAGAGCCACTCGTAGGGGAAGGCAGGTATCTGACCGAGATGGATGGCGTTGATCGCCACCGTCGCGCCCCGATCGAGTGACCGCAGCGCCTGCAGCACAGCCTCGCCGGCTGGTGCGAAGGTTACGGCGGCGTCGAGCGGCTCCGGCGGTGTCTCGTCGTAGCCGCCAGCCCAGGCAGCGCCCAGCGAGCGGGCGCGCTCCTGATCGGCTTTGCTCCTTGTCGTCACGTAGACGTGGCAGCCCCAATAGCGGGCGACCTGTATGGCGAGGAGAGCCGAGGCGCCAAACCCGTAGAGGCCGAGACGACCGCCGGGCTTGATCCCTGAGAGCTTGAGACTGCGATAGCCTATGACACCGCCGCAGAGCAGTGGCGCCGCCGCGGTAGCAGTGAAGCGGGCAGGAATCTTGAGGGCGAAGTCGGCGCGGACCGTCATCGAGCTGGCGTAGCCGCCGTCGCGATCCCAGCCGGTGAAGATGGCGTCCTGGCAGAGATTCTCACGACCGCTCGTGCAGTGTGCACAACTGCCGCAGGCACCGGCGAGCCAGCCGACCCCGGCGCGCTCGCCCACCTCCCAACCACTGACGCCATCTCCCAACTGCTCGACACTGCCGACAACCTGGTGTCCGGGCGTGAAGGGCAGCCGGTGGGCTTCGATGTCGCCCTCCACGAGCTGCAGGTCGGTGCGGCAGACGGCGCAGGCCACCACGCTGAGCAATAGCTCGCCGGGTCCAGGCGGCCCGGCAGGGGCGGATACCGGCTGCAGGGGCGATTGTTCCACCGGCGCCGATCGGTGCAAGCGCATGGCCTCCATCGATCAGGACCTGCGCAGGCGGTAGCGAAGATAGACCTCGCTGGTCTCCGGATTGATCCATGAGGAGATCAGATCGAGACGTCTGACTTCGTCGAGGGAGAAGGCATGTGGTCCCTCTACCGCCGTCAGAGTCTTCTCCCCGGCAACGACAACAGGGCCGATTGTCAGGAAGAGCTCGTCTACGCAATCGCGTTCGAAAAACTCCGCATTGAGCGTCGGGCCGCCCTCGAGGAGGAGGACTTCAGCCTTCAGCTCTGAACGCATGTGGCGGAGCATCTCGCGAATGTGGTCGTCGCCCAGAAGGATGTGGACCGTCCGACCACTCGCCCGCGCCTGCTCAACGCGTTCGGAAGGGGTTTTAGCGGTGAGGTAGATGACGGCTTCGAAGTCGCGGGCCGTGAAGAAGAGGCGGTCGTAGGGGAGATCGCCGGATCGACTTATGACCGCAGCAATTGGGAAGCGCGGCTTACCGCGGCTCTCACGAAGGCGCTCCAGCTCTTCGTTGCCGAGGCGTGACGAGGTACCGCTGGCGCGCAGCGTCCCCGCACCGTTCATGACGACGTCTGCGTTGACGCGCAGCTCGCGCATCAGCCGCTGATCGACCTTGGAGCCGATCCCCTGTTCCGTGCCTTCGATGACCACCTTGCCGTCGACCGACATGACCATGTTGACCAGGACATAGGGACGGTCGTCGGGTGAGGGCGGTAGGTCGAGCATGGTGTAGTCCGGCTTCCCAGACTGGACCTGAGTCATCGTCAGCGCTGCGAGGCAGCTTCCTGCAAACGCACGTCAATGTCACGCCTGGCAAGGCACGGTCCACAGAGGAACGAAGCGAGAAGGACGTCCTTGCGCAGGGCGCGGACCGGCCTTGTTACGAAACCCTCGGCGGGTGAGCCGCAAATGCCGCAGGTCCTTGATTCCAGACGCCACTCAAGCGCCTCAACGACCTGTCCGAAGCCAGCGCCCTGGAGGGCGGCAGCGTGGGCATCGCAGAGCCAGAAGGTTTTTCCCGGCCCGCCGAATAGCGCCAACCAGATTTCGCGCCGAGCACGCTTATGACAGACCCCACACGTCTCGCTCAACGCATCTCCCCGATGCCGGCCATGAAGACCCACCAATCCTTGTGCTCGCCCGACTCGAGACTGCAGTGGGCGACGCCGACTCCGTTGGCCAGGGCGTTTAGCAGGTTCGCCCGGTCGGCGTCCGCGGACTGCCAGGCGGCGAAGGCCTCCTCGGGTGTGGAATAGCCCCAGGCGAGATTTTCAACAATACCGAGCCCCTCATAGCCGGAGTCGGCGGCTCGCTGATTCCAGTCGCGACCGTCGGGATCGACGTGAGACTTCCAGGAGAGTGGTGCGATCACGCCGCAGTATTCGCTGGCCGCAGCCGACAGCGCCGGTTCGACGTAGAGCGGGCGCAGCCCGTTCTCGACGCGGAAATCGTTGATCAGACTGACCATGATGCCGCTGGCCTGTTCCTGCTCTCCGGAATCTGGGGAATCACCTTCCTCGGCGATGTCCGCGCCCTCGGCCTGAAGGGCCAGGGCCTGGCTTGCTTCGGTAAGGACGGGCTTGGGCAGCGGATCCTCACCCTCGTCACTGAGCCGGTCGAAGACCAGAAAAGCAGCCAGCGCAGCCTCTGCCACGAGCATGACGACCAGGACCCGCAAGAGGACCGGCTTGATGGTCACCTCGCCGCGGCCTCGCTGGTTGCCCGGCCGAGGTCACGAGCGGCGCTGCGAGGGTCGATCTCGCGGGCGGCGACGCGCTCGACCATCGCGTCGAGGCCTGCTTCACCGCCTGAGGCACGGATGGTCGCGCGCAAGAGCTCGTCCTTGAGAATCTTCTCGATCTGGCTGCGAGCTTGGCGTCGGCGCAGCTGGTCAATCTCACCGCTGTCGATCAGGTAGGCGCGATGAGCGGCAAGGCTGTCGGCGAGCTCCGGAATGCCGGCGCCGGTTGTCCCCTCGACCTTGACGACCGGCACCTTCCAGGGTCGCTCCTGACCCATCGACAGGAGGGCGGTCAGCTGCGCTGCCAGCGTGTCTGCGCCGGGAAGGTCCGCCTTGTTAATCGCCAGCACGTCTGCGACCTCGAGGATGCCGGCCTTCATCGCCTGGATGTCATCACCGGTTGCCGGCGTGCTGATCACTATGGTCGTATCCGCCAGACCGGCGATTTCTATCTCGTCCTGACCGGCGCCGACCGTCTCGACGATGACGATGTCCTTGCCGGCGGCGTCCAGGATCAGGGCAGCCTCGAAGGTCGTGGCGGCAAGCCCGCCGAGCGCGCCTCGCGTGGCCATGCTGCGGATAAAGACGCCCTCGTCGGACCAATGTTCGAGCATACGGATGCGGTCACCGAGGACAGCGCCGTGGCTAAACGGGCTGCTCGGGTCAACGGCAATCACACCAACCGTCTTGCCTGTCTGCCGATAGTGTGAGGTCAGGGCACTGGTAACTGTGCTCTTGCCCGAGCCGGCCGGGCCAGTGATGCCGATGAGATGTGCCCCGCCGGTATGACTGAAAACGCTTTTCAGCAACGTGGCTCCATCTGTCCCGCCGTTTTCCACCAGAGTGAGGCTTCTCGCCAGGGCTCGGCGATCACCGGCGAGCAGGCGGCTCGCCAGGTCTTCGCTCAAGCAGCGCCCACCGCGACGTTCTGTTTGACGAAGTCGATGATGTCGACTGTCGACGAGCCCGGTCCAAAGATGGCTTTGAAGCCCAGCTTCTCGAGGGCCGGGATGTCTTCAGCGGGGATTATCCCGCCGGCGAAGAGCAGGACGTCATCGTGGCTAACGCCGCGCTTGTCGAGCTCGCTGACGACACGTGGAAAGAGCTCCATGTGCGCACCAGAAAGGATCGAGAGACCGACGACATCGACATCCTCCTGCAGCGCGGCCTCGGCGATCATGTCCGGCGTCTGGCGGATGCCGGTGTAGATGACCTCCATCCCAGCGTCGCGCAGCGCGCGGGCGACAACCTTGGCGCCCCGATCGTGCCCGTCAAGGCCAGGCTTGGCTACGAGGACCCTTATCTTGCGTTCGTCGTTCATGGTCTGCCTCGGTTTTGGGGAAGCGTTCAGGGCGTACGGCGCCTTGCGGAAGTCTTACCCATCATAGATGCGGCTTCTTGTCTCGCCCCTCGTTTACGCGCTGGTTTCAGCGGGCTGGCAGTACTCGATCAGGACGCCGTTGTTGGCGCGAGGATGCATGAAGCAGATCTTGCCGGCAACTCCATCCCGCGTTGCCTGGTCGATCAGCTCAACGCCATCCTGCTTGAGTCGATGGAGGTCGTTCTCGATTTCGTCGGTTTCGAAGCAGACGTGGTGGAGGCCACCCTGCTTCTCTAGAAAACGGGCGACGCCGGTCCCCCCACGGACGGGTTCGAGCAGCTCGAGCTCACTGTCACCGAGCTGCAAAAGCGCCGCGCGCACGCCCTGCTCCTCGACAACGGTGTCGAGTGTGACCTCGAGGCCGAGAACCCCGGTGTAGAAGGGGAATGCCTCGTCGATGCTCTTAACGACGATCCCGACGTGGTGAATCCGTCTGATCACATCTGCCTCCAGGACTGAGCTTCCACCATGCCGCGTCGAGGGGCGAGCGGCGGGCAGGCGCCCGGCTTGGAGGAAGGCTTGTATAATCCCGCTGCGGGCCTTCGGCCCGTAGGGTCGGAGCCGGTCACTACTCGCACCTCGTAGCCGGCTTCGACCCGCTTCTTTTCTCGCGCCCACGCCCTCCACCAGCGCGTCCGGCGACCTTCTGGGCGGCAGCGAGTTGATATGATCAATCGCGGAGAGGTGTCCGAGTGGTTTAAGGTGCCGCTCTCGAAAAGCGGTGTCGCTGTAAGGCGACCGTGGGTTCGAATCCCACCCTCTCCGCCAGCCTGAAACAACCCGAACAAGCTCATTCCCACGAGGCGCGCTGATCTTGCAGCTTCACGACATCGCACGGCTGCGCCTGCGCAACCAGGGTCTCTCTTTCGCGCGCATGAAGACGCCGTCTGACGTTGTCCGTCATCTCGGCGCGGTTCAGGCGCAGGACTATCCGGCCTCTCTTTGGGCCATCGGGCTGCGTATGCCCGACGCGACGAAGGCTGACATCGAACGCGCGGTCGCCGGAAAGGCCGTGGTGCGCACGTGGCCGATGCGCGGCACGCTGCACTTTGTCCCGGCTGAGGACGCACGCTGGATGCTCGACCTGCTCACGCCGCGTGTGGTCGCCGCACGCCAGCAACGCCAGCTTGCCGGCGACGAGGTAAACGTGAAACGCGCGCGATCGGTAATCAGCCGGGCGCTCGAAGGTGGCAGGACCCTTACGCGCAAAGACGCCAAGGAAGTCCTGGAGCGCAAAGGCGTGTCCGTCGAGGGCCAGCGCGGTTACCACGTCATGGGACTCCTTGCCCAGGAAGGACTGATCTGCTTCGGGACGCACCAGGGCAAGCAGCCGGCCTTCGTCCTTCTGGACGAGTGGGCGCCCAAGCAGCGCAAGCTCGACCGTGAGGAGTCGCTGGCAGAACTGGCGCGTCGCTACTTTACCAGCCATGGACCGGCCACAGTCCATGACTTCGCCTGGTGGTCGGGTCTAACTCTTCGCGACGTAAGGGCGGGAATTGAGCTGGCCGGTAGCGACCTCGAAGAGGCGACTGTAGACGGCAAAACGTTCTGGCTGGGGCCCTCTGCAGCCGCTGGCTCGATTGAACCCGAGGCGCATTTGCTGCCGCCGTTTGACGAGTACCTCGTAGCTTACCGAGATCGGACGGCCGCACTATCGCGGAGCGGGCAAGCTGCCGCGAGCGAGATTGTGCTTGGTCCAGTTGTCGTCATCGCTGGAAAGGTGAGGGGTCTGTGGAACCGCAAAACTGACGCGAAGGGCGCGATCATTGAGGTGCGCCCGATCGCCTCGCTCAGCGACGCTGAGACGGCCGCGGTGACTGCAGCGGCTGAGCGTTACGAGACTTTTGTTGATGGTCAGGGAACGGTGGAGGTGCGTGTCGAAGCGCCCGGCCATCACTAGGCTTATCTCACGGAGAGGTGCTGGAGTGGCCGAACAGGCACGACTGGAAATCGTGTGTCCCTTAACAGGGGACCGTGGGTTCGAATCCCACCCTCTCCGCCATCACCCGCATTGAGCGTCCTCTTCTTCAAGACCAAGGCCGACTGGCGGGCGTGGCTCGAAAAGAACCACGACAGCGCTCGACAAGTCCTCGTCGGCTTCTACAAGAAAGGCTCAGGGCGGCCGAGCATCACCTGGCCGGAAGCGGTGGATGAGGCTCTGTGCTTCGGCTGGATAGATAGCGTGCGTCGCAGCCTCGACGACCAGAGCTACACGAACCGGTTTACCCCGAGGCGGGCGCGGAGTACCTGGAGCCGGGTAAACATCGAGCGCTTCGAGGAGCTGGACAGGCTGGGCCTCGTTCAGCCGGCGGGCAAGCGGGCATTTGCGGCGCGGGACCCGGAGAGATCAGGACTCTACTCGTACGAACAAGCGCGGGAGGTCGGACCGGAGTACGAAGAGCGATTGAGGTCAAACCCGAAAGCGTGGGAGTTCTTTCAGTCGAGAGCGCCGTCCTACCAGCGCGCTGCCTGGCACTGGATCGCCGAGGCAAAGCAGGACACAACCCGCAACCGGCGGCTCGATAGCCTGATCGAACACTCGGAAAAGGGGCTCACTGTCCCTGCGCTGACACCTGGAAAGCGATAGGCGCGCTGGGCGTCACGGACCGGGTTCCTCGCTCTCTTCCTCGAGGTCCCGACCCTTGCGGACGTCGTCATAGAGCTGTGTCGCGTCGGCCACGCCCTGGTCATAGCCCTCCTGCGCGGCGTCGCGGGCCTCGTCCAGGCGCTCCTTGATGCGGTCGACCAGGCTGCGTTCCTGCTCGGCGATGTTCCGGGCAGTCGAGGTGACGCGGTCCTGAGCGGTAGCGGCGACATCGCTGGCGGCATCCGCCGCGCCCTTCGCGGCTGACTCGGCGCGCTGCCGTGCTTCCCCGGCCGCTCGCTGAGCGCCGGCCAGCGTCTGATCACGACGCTTCAGCGCGTCGGCGAGAGACCGCCGGCCGCCGGGACTCGTCGCCCTGGCGCGGAGTTCCTTGCCTGCCAGCGGCGCTCCCAGCCAGCCGACGGCGATCCCCACAGCGAACCCCAGGATGGCTCCGAAGAGCATCTATTTCCCCCTGTTGCGCATCATGCCCATCACGCGGCGCGCGCCCATGGCCAGACCGAAGGCACGGAAGGCGTTTCCTACGTTCCCGCCTGCCGCCGTTGCCCCGACTGAGCCGGCTACGGTGGCGGCCCCGCGCATCGAATCAACGCCACGCTTCACGGAACGAAGTGTCGGTTTGACCTCTTCATCCACGACTCCTTTGACGTCAGTCACCAGCCCCTTGACCGAAACAGCCATCCAAAGCAGGGAAACGATAAGGACGGCGAAAAAGAGCGTCCCGGTGACGCTCAGAATGATGATTGCGACGTCTCGGGCTGTTTCCATCTAGTCCTCGAATCGCAGTATATGGGCGGACCGCACGCTCAGGATAAAGCCCGGGGCAACGAAACTAGCCTCCAGCAAACGGTCAGCAGTGTCGCAATCGCGATTATCCAGAGCGTGAAGTAGGCAAGGCCGATGATTGCGCCGATGGCGGCGATGAAGAGTCTTACGTCTCGGGAGGCGAGTCCGAACAGGAGATCAGTCGCCTGTGCATCGGTGCTGGCCTCGATCCTTGCCCGGGAATAGCTAACCAGCAGCGAGCCCACCACCGCCAGGAAACCAGCCACCGGGGCGAGCTCCCAGCCCTCGTGCTCGGCTGCCCAAAGCGCCATGCCCGAGAAGATCAGGACGTCCGCCCAGCGGTCGAGGGCCGCGTCGAAGACACCACCGAAGGTTGAAGTCATGCGTTTGGCGCGGGCCAGGTCGCCATCGATCCCGTCGATCACCGAGGAGGCGTGAACGACAAGGCCAGCCGCGATGTTCCAGCCTCCGGCGAACAACGCAAAAGCTGCGCCCGCGGTCGCCAGCGCAAACAGTGATACCTGGTTGGGCGTTACCGCAGTGTGGGCGAGAGCAGCCGCCGCCGTCCGCGAAAGCGGCCGGTTTAGATAGCGCGATACCGGTCCTTCATAAGACTGGCTGGGCATCGGCGGAGATCAGCGCCTGGGCGAGGTTGTAGTCGGCCGCGGTATCGACATCCATCCAAAATGCGCCGCTGACGTCAACCGCACGCAGCGGGCAGCCGAGGGCGATGTGCCGTTGCAGGATTGCGCTCAGCTGACTGTCGTCGGGCAGGTCGTCCATGGCTTCGAAGACAAGCGGCGTGAGGAAGAAGGCACCCGCGTCGAGCCCGCTCCACGGATCCAGCTCTTTCTCAATTGCGACCACGTAGTCGTCGTTGACCAGCACACGCGTCGCCTCTGCGATCGTGTCGAAGTCCTTGGGCCCATAGTCGACCGCTACGGCGTCGTGGCCGCCGGCGCCGAGCTGCAGCCGCGTCAGAAGTGCTTCGCTCAGCATATGGTCGGCCATGCTGAGCACGAAGGTGTCGTCGCCGATAGCTCGTCGGGCGCGACGCAGTGAATAACCATTGGCGCGCTGGTAGTCAGGGTTGCGGACGAAGGAAATTGCCACATCACTTCGCCGCTCGCGCAGGTCATCTTCCAACGTTTCGCCGAGGTAGCCGGAAACAACGACCATCTCGTCGATACCCGTGGCCTTCATGGCGTCGATGGTGTAGTCGATGAGCGGCCGGCCAGCGATTTCGAGAAGCGCCTTGGGCACGTTTGCGGTAAGACTGCCCATGCGGCTTCCATTGCCCGCGGCGAGAATGACACCCTTCAAATTTCTTACCCCCATTAAGTCGCCAGAAACCGGACACAAAAAAGGCAAGAGGCGCAGCCCCCCGCCGGATGCGAGTGCTATCCCTCCCCTGCGTGCCTGCGGGGTTAGCTGACGGGTTCGGCGCGGGGAGAAAAGACTTCTCTGACGCCTACACCACGGTTGAGGCCGCGGCGATTCACCCCCGGTGTTGGTTCCCCCGCTCCTTCCCTCGTGAAGGAAGAACTCGGCCTGATGTTCCTGTTCCGCTGGAACGATATGTCCCCGATGGTCGGGCTGTCAAACCAGCGCTTCGATTCTAGGGGGTCGCCATCTACCCTCACTGGACTTTCACAGGCGACAAGAGTACTTATATTCTGTCTACTAAACCTGCGCGCGGTTGACCCCAAATGAATACGCGACCTCCCCAGACCGATATTCGGATCTGCGTTCTCGATGACGACGAGTCCTTCCGCCGACTCAGTCAGACGATCCTTCGCAGCGAGGGCTATCAATGCCGCTTGATCGAGGACCTGACGAAGGCCGTTGAAGAGGTCGTTGCCACTCAACCCGACCTCGTGATGATGGACCTGCGGCTGGGTCAGGACGTCGATGGTGTGCAGGTCTTGATGGACCTCAAGTCCAAGGACTCGCCGGCCGCGAATGTCCCCGTGCTGATCTGCACTGCCTCCCGCGACCTGCTAAACGCCAATCGAAAGCTTCTCGAGGAACTCGGCTGCCTGGTGGTCGAAAAGCCCTTCAATCTCGACGAGCTGCTCGCGGCGATCTCGAGCTGCCTCTCGCCGTCGTCCTAGTCCTCGTCGGGCTCGAGACGCTCTCCCAAGTACCCGGTTGCCAGCGACAGCTGCCGGCTCTCACCGGTTCCCAGGCGCTCAATCAGCTTGCGATCCGTGATCGGTCGTGAATCAGCTGCCTGAAACCCCTGCTTGATCAGGACCTTCTCAAGATCGCCGTCTTGCTCATAGACATTGATGACGATGGTTTCGCACTCTTCCTCGACTGCCTCGCTAACCGCTTCGCCGACAATGGCCGGCACGACGCTCAAGTCGGCCGAGCACACGCTCCTGAGCACGTAGGAAGCCTGTGGAAAGGGAGGCTCCACTCTGGCCAGCCGGGCCTGGGCGCGGATTAGCCCGGGCCAGGCGAGCGGAGACCTGCCCCGCATGAGCGCAGTCAGGGATCGAGGGCCAAGGACTGATAGGAGATCCCGCGGATAGCCGATGAAGAGGCCGGCCAGACCGCTGGACTCGTCGTAGGCCAGGGTCGTCTGTTCATATCCATACTCTGAGTCGGGTGTCTCGACCAGGGCCTGCAGGGCTGGCCCGGGATCGCGCTTGTGGGCTTCGAGAACCTCCCAGAGGAAGCGGCCGCCGAGGAGGTGGGAACGCAGCATCGTTACTATCTCGGTCGCATCCGTTTCCTCAGCGTTGCGAAAGGTGACTGCCGCCATGCTGGCGAGTCTAATCGTGGATTCACGACAAACGGACGCTGGGCCATAATGGGCCAATCTGTCTTGAGCGGGTGTGCGAATGACTACTGCTGTTGCGACTGAAACATGGCGGGACACTTATGAACGGAAGCTGACGACGCCTGAAGAGGCGGTCAGGATTGTCAAGTCTGGCGACATCGTCTCCGTGCCGATTTTCCCGCCGGCGACGCTGTTGCCTGCCCTCTACAACCGTAAGGACGACCTGAGAGACGTCACGATCCGCCTGCTGGCACCGGCGAGCGATCCCGGATGGCTCAAGCCGGGCTCCGAGGACAATTTCAAGGTCGAGTTCGAGCTCTACATCGGTGACTTCGCGCGCTTCGCTTCAGACGAGCGTCGCGCGCCGTACCTGCCGAACCTCTTTTCTTCGAACTACATGGCGCACGACGACGGTCGCGATGAGGCCGACAACGACCCGGACGTGTTGGTAGCCTCGGTGACGCCGCCTAACTCGCAGGGCTACGTGCAGTTTGGGGTGCACAGCTGGACGAAGCGCTCCTGGCTCAAGCGCGGCGCGCGAACCATAGCCGAGGTTGACCCCACGATCGTTTCCTGCCACGGGGATGTCTGGGCTCACGTCTCCGAGTTCGAGGCCTTCGTCGAGTACACGCCGCCTGACTTCACCGAGGAACAGTTTGAGGCCGCGATCGCGCCGCTGGACGCCGACAAGCAGGCCGACTGGCGTGCGCTATGGGCGGACTTGGTCAACCCGGCGCGGTTGGCGCCCCTGGCCGCCGTGCTGGCTGCGGTCTCGCCCGATGATGTGCGCCGCTTCCTCGGCATGCTGCCTCCGCCCGACTACTACCACGAGATTGCCAGGCACCTGAAGGGACTGATCAGAGACGGGGACTGCATTCAGATCGGCACCGGCGAGCCTTCCCGCGTGATGGCGAAGCTTGGCATATTCGACGAGCGAAACGACCTGGGGATTCACACCGAGTTGGGCTGGCCGGGGCTTGCGCAGATGGTGAAGGACGGAATCGCAAACGGGCGGCGCAAAACCATCGAGACCGGCATCGCCGTAGCGACGGCCTGGACGGGCTGCGACGACCAGGACCTGGCGATCATCCAGGACAACCCGGCCTTCCAGCTGCACCCGCCGGAGTACGTGCTCGACCTGCGTAACCTGCTGGCGATCGACAACTTCGTCTCGATCAATAATGCCATTTCGATTGACCTCACCGGACAGGTAACGGCAGAGAGCGTGTTCGGCGGGCGAATGATCAACGGCACGGGCGGGCAACCAGAGATGCATCTCGGCGGCTTCTTCTCACGTGGAGGCCGGGCGATCACGCTTCTGCCCTCCACGGCGCGTGCCGATTCGGTGTCGCGCATCGTCGCCCAACTGGACACCGGGACGATTGTTACAGTACCGCGCTTCTACGCCGACCTGGTGGTTACCGAATACGGCGTGGCGCACCTGCTGAACCGGAACCACCGTCAGCGCGCCGAGGCGTTGATCGAGGTCGCTCACCCAAACTTCCGCGATGAGCTTCGGGAGAAGGCGAAGGCGCTGTTCTGG
>DASTBR010000208.1:0-24043 GCA_035711945.1 Dehalococcoidia bacterium | reverse complement strand
TGATCGACAGCGGACCTGAGGCGTGGGAGATCCGCGACCGGCTGGCGGGCGAAATCCCTGCAAACCGCCGCAATCGCGTCGAACCGACCTGCCCCTGACGCCGTTGCTCCGGCTCCACCGTATCGAGCAGGTCCGTAAGTGGCGCAAGCCGCAGAAGGGCAGCGTAGGACTCGTTCCGACCATGGGATTTCTCCACGAGGGACACCTCTCACTCGTCCGCGAAGCCCGCACGGCGAACGACGCGGTGATCGTCAGCATCTTCGTTAACCCGACACAGTTTGGGCAGAATGAGGATCTCACCACTTATCCGCGTGACATCGAGCGCGACCTCGAGCTGCTCAAGGACGAAGGCGTCGACGCTGTCTTCGCCCCGTCAGTCGAGGAAATGTACCACGAGAGATTCTCGACTTCGATCGCTGTTGGCGCTGTGGCCCAGCCACTTGAGGGCGCCACGCGTCCCGGCCACTTCGAAGGAGTTGCGACGGTCGTAGCCAAGCTGTTAAACATTGTCAGTCCGGCAAGGGCTTACTTCGGCCAGAAGGATGCACAGCAGCTTGCTGTGATCCGACGGATGAGCAAAGACCTCAACTTCGACGTGGAGATCGTTGCCTGCCCCACCGTGCGCGACAGCGACGGTTTGGCGATGAGCAGCCGCAACGCATACCTGAACAGCGACGAGAGAAAGATTGCCACTGTGCTGTTCAAAGCGCTGACTGCCGCCAAAGCGGCATTCGATGCTGGAGACACTAGCGCGGACTCGCTGAAGGAGCGAATGCGGGCGGTGCTGGCTGTCCAGGATTCCGCCAGGGTCGACTATGTGAGCGTCGCCGACCCGGACACGATGGCCGAGCTGGAGCTCGCACGCGACGGTGCGCTGGTCTCACTCGCCGTGCGCATAGGCCGCGCGCGGCTGATCGACAACCTGGTGCTTTAAGCGGCTAGGGCAGATAGTCCATCGGGTTAAGCACCGTTCCGTAGGCGCTGCCCGAGCGGATCTCGAAGTGGAGGTGCTCGCCGTTGGCATTGCCCGTCGTGCCCGAGACACCGATCGCCTGTCCCGCGCTCACTGACTGACCAGTGCTGACTGACACGCTGGAGAGGTGGGCGTAACGGCTGAACAATCCGTTGCCGTGGTCGATCACGACTGAGTTACCGTAGGCACCATCCCAGCCGGCGTGGATAACGGTCCCCGATGCGGCCGCTACCACCGTCGCTCCGGAGTTGCAGAACAGATCGATATCGATGCCTGAGTGGCTGCCGCTAACTCCCCGCGTAATTCCACAGCCCGAAACAGGCCATACCCAGCCGGAAACGGAGCCCGAGTCCGGCGGCGGGTCGGCAGGCGGCGGGGCCGGCGCCGGCGCGTCACCGCTCTCGTCGGTTCCGTTGTCGCTGGCACTTGGGGTCACCGCTGCCGGTTCCTCCGCCTCCAGCTCCTCAGGCGTTACCGTGGGCTGCGGCGGTACTGCACCTGGCACAACCAGTACGTCCCCCACTGCGAGATCGTCAGCATCCGCGAGCCCATTGGGCGCATAACTGACTATGTCCTCAGGCGGCGTCTGGTAGAGGTCTGCGATGAAGAACAGATCCTCACCCTGCTTCGCCGTATGGAGCATCCCGTCTGTGCCGAGCATGATTATCTGCCGGCCGACCTCCGAGTAGTCGTCGTACAGCAACTCCGGGTTGTTGTTGATGATGGTCTGCGCTTCCAGGCTGAACTTGCTGGCGATTACGTCGAGGTTGTCACCCTCTTCGATCCTGTACTGGAAAAATCCCCGCCCGGTCTCGACAGCGCTCAGAGCCGACGAGCCGTCCGCGGACGCTTCCTGTCGGGCTGCCGTCTGCGGCTCGGCTCCCTCGTCATCGGCGTCCAGCACAAGCGGAGCATTGGCGTAAGAGGCGCTGCGGCCTTCCTGTGAAAGCGCGTTGAATCCCTGCTGGAAGAGCGGGCCACTCGCATCGTCACCGTTGCCGCCGTCGTCGAAACGCATGACGAATATCGCGATGGCAATGCCAGCACACAGGAGAAGGACATGCAAAAGCCGGCCGTGCAATCGTGAGAGTTCGGTGGCGCCCGGCCCGCCGGCCGGACGCGCGGAGGGTTGCTCAGGTGAGGCCAGCTCGTCAGGGTCCTGGCGCTGCTGGTCTGGACTAGTCAGAAAGCGCTCCTCGTTGGCAAATCTGGGCCATTATACCCATGGCCCTTTCAAGGGGAAACCGCGCGATCGAACCCACGGAAACCCCCTGCGAGTCTTAACGCTTGCCTGGCCGTTCGGTTCCGGCCCAGGCGTTAAGCGAACTGGGTGTCGAGCTCCGCTGACTTGTTGAAAAAGTCCTGGAAGGTTTGATTAAACCTGTAGAACAGGTCTCGGCGGTACTCGTCCTTGGACCTGGCAAAGCCCTCGGGCAGCTCCAGGTCGATCGTGTTCAACGTGTGATGAAGGTCGGCGTGGCCGTTGGCGCGGATGTTGGTCAGCATCTCCTTCCAGGAGTCATAAGGCAGCTCCAGGTAGAAGTCCGCCGCCTCGAGGTCGGCCTGCTTCGCTTCCTTCACATCGACGACCTCGAAGGCCTCGAAGGTCAGGATGTACTTCTCTTCGCGGTCGCTGATCTTGATCCCGACAGTTGCGTCGGCTGTTCCGAGCTTCTTGAAGTTAGGGTCCTCGTTGACCAGCTTCTGTACCTGCTGAAACCACTCCAGGGAGGGAAACTTCGTCGCCATACTCACTCCTTCGTAGCGCCTCAGGCCGAGACGGCCGCCGGCTCGTCGAGATACTGCTTGAACTGCGTACTCAGCCTCTCGCGCCTGTCAAGCAAGGCGTAATCGAGTGCTCTCAGGTACTCCTCTATTTGCAGCCGACGGAGCCAGTTCAGCTTCTCCATGCCGGTCTGCAGCTTGTCCAGACCCCCGCCGATGATGATCGCCATCGCCTCTCTAAGCGGCGCATCTTTTTGCCAATCGTGCTCCAGCATGGTTTCGCCCCGCTGGAGGTAGGTGTGGACCTCTGGGCGGCGATCAGGACGCTTGTAGAGCATGAACTTCAAATGCTCCATGCCGTAAGCAAGGTGACGGCCTGCGTCCTGGAGAGCGAAACGGAAGATCGTTGCTTCAGCAGGATTGTGAGCGTAGCGCGCAAGAATCCTGTAGAAGCCAATCGTCTGGGTCGTGTGCAGGATGTGAAGCAGTAGCGACATCTCAGAGTAGTTCCGGGCGTCGAAGATCACGCGCGAATAGATACCCGGGCTCTGTATCCCGAGTCCGCCACCGTTAGAAAGCGCCCGCTTGCGAAAGACTTCGAAGGCCCTTCCGGCCTCGAAGATTTGGGTTGCCAGCACCGTTTTGACTTCGTGGTAGCCGTAGCTCAACTCCGGCAGCCACTTACCCAGCACGTCGACGACCAGCAGTCCGCGCTCGGACAGTTCGGTGCAGACCTGGCACATCGCGCGCTCGATGTCGTCAGGGAGCGGCTCGATCGTCTCCCACGGGACATCTATAGCCGGACTCCAGCGGCGCTGGATCGCCTCTTCGTAAAGCTCGCCGCAGTTGTCTGCCCAGAGCTCCTGTTTCTCGTAGATCGAGTAACCCATCGCGGTAACGCCCTCGATCGGATAGGCGCCGCGGGGCATCTCCGTTTGGTTCTCCCAGACGTCTGGGATGTCGGCATAAGTACCGACGTTCAGGTCATCGATCCGCAGCCCATGCTTGCCGGGCTTTATCCTGACGCCCCATTCGGTTGGGACGCTCATCCAGCTGAGATCCAGGGGAGGGGGGCCTTCCGCGAAGCGGGCCGCTACCTCGGGCGTCATTCCCGCGGCTATGGCCTGCTCTATGCCGGCCAGGGGCGCGCCCGAAGAGACGAACTGGCCAATTATCTCGACCGTCCAGCCCAGCGGTGCTCCTTTTTCCAGCAGCTCGGCAGGGATTTCAGGGCTGTTGCCGTTGCCCTCAGTCATGTCGGCAAGGCCTCCTCAGCGGCGACGGGAGGCGACAACGTCGCCAGGGGCGGGTTTCGGGACCTGAACGTACAATGCCACGCTGGATCTGGAGCGTCAACCAAAAGCAAGCGCTTGCTGAGCGCTTCGATCAGCGGCCGCGCGCAGTCAGCACTGCGAGGCCAAGTGCTGCGAGCGCCGCGACGATCGCGGGGCGGTGGGTGTCCGCCCATAGTGCCCAGCTGCGGTTCTTTGCTTGGGCGTCGAATCGTCCGTGGGAGCCCCATTCGCCGGGCGCCGGTTCCCAGAGATTGTCGGGCCTGTTCGGCTCGTCGTTCTCGTCGCTTTGCTGGCTGTTGTAGCCATTCGTGGCGAGGAAGCGGTCGAGGAACCCAGGAACGAGCTTGTTCGCTTCAATTGCCTGGATCGCCGGCAGGCCAACTACGAGCTCCCGGCGACGGTTTTCCGCCGCCCAGACGATCGCTCGGGCAGCGACCTCGGGCTGGAAAATCGGCGGGACGGGCTGCGGTCTCCGGGGAAGCCGGTTGCGAACCCACTCGAACTGCGGCGTATTGATAGCGGGCAGCTGGACCATGGTTAAGTGAACGTTGCTCCCGTCATGGATGAGCTCGCTGTATAGGGACTCCGTGAAGCCTTGCAAGGCGTGCTTCGCCGCGCAATACGCCGCCTGCAGAGGAATCGCCCGATAAGCCAGAGCGGAGCCGATCTGAACGATCGTGCCGCGATCTCTTGGCAGCATGCGCCGCAGTGCCGCCAGCGTGCCATGCACCGCGCCCAGATATGTCACGTCGGTGACGCGAGCGAACTCGTCCGGGGTCATCTGTTTGATCGGAGAGAACACGGAGACCATCGCGTTGTTGATCCAGATGTCGATCGGACCGAGTTCGTTCTCCACGCGTCCTGCCGCCGCCTCAACCTCCTCGGCATCAGCGACATCAACGCGGGCAGCCATCGCCCGGCCTCCGGCGGCCTCGACTTCGGCCCGGGCAGATTCCAGCCGGTCCGCGCCTCGTGCCAGGAGCGCGACGTGCGCGCCACTGCGCGCGAACTCGACGGCGGTAGCACGCCCGATTCCAGCCGAGCCCCCTGTGATTACGACTACTTTCCCGCTGTCCATCGCGATGCAAGGGAGGCCCTTTCATTGTCGGGCATGAATCGGCAAGTCTTGCCTGCTCGCGATAGAGTGACCTTCTGACCACAATAAGGCCCGGTCAGCCAGCGAATGCCATATCTAGAGATCGAAGACTTCCGGCTCTACTACAACGTCGATGGCAAGGGTCCGGCCATCGCCTTTCTGCATGGCGCCGGTGGCAACCATCTGAGCTGGTGGCGCCAGATCCCTTACTTCCGAGGGTCATACACATGCATCACTCTCGATCAACGGGCGTTTGGACTTTCTCGCGATGTTGCGGAGGGTCCCGGCCGCCGCGCCTTCGGCAGCGACCTCAAGCAACTGCTCGACCACCTGGGTATCGGTGATGTCGCATTGGTCGCCCACTCGATGGGCGGCCGTACCGCCGCTGGCTTCATCCTTCGCGCTCAGGATCCAGCCGAGCGCAGGGTCTGGGCGCTGGTTCTATCGGGTACCCATGGCGGCGTCGTCACGCCGGAAAGCCGGCAGCTTCAGGAGCAGATGCGTCAGCGAGCCAATGGGCGGTCGTTGCGCGAGCGGGCGTTAGCGGAGGCATTTGTGAGCTCCGAGCCCGAGCTTGCTTACCTCTACGGGCAGATCAGCCGCCTGAATCCGCCGCGGCCTGATGATTTCCTGGCACCGATTCCCGGCTACCTTGGCACCACATTGGACGCACTCTCGCAGCGCGAGATCCCGGTAATGTTCGTCACTGGCACCGAAGACGAGGTCATGTCGCCAGAGGCGATCCGGATGGCGGCAGCAGTTCTGCCAGGAGCGGAGCTTAAAGAGATCATAGGCGCGGGTCACTCGGCCTACTTCGAGCGCCCCGACGAGTTCAATAGCGCGGTTGGCAGCTTTCTTGCCAGGCATGCGCCGGCGACGGACCCGTAACAATCAGCGGCTCTCGCTCGTTTTAGCAAAGGATGGGCACTCCCGCCTCGCAGCCCAGGGAACGGTAGAACCCTCAGCGGAAGCTTGCCTCGCGTCCGTTCGCGAGGCCATAATCGCACGCGAATCAGGTTCAAAGGTTTCCGGAAAGTAACAGAGCCCCCCTTGGATTGGCCACGAGTTCTCGAACAGCTAGCCGGCCTCGCCCGCTCAAGTGTGGACGACGACAACTTCGCACACGACGCTGCGTTCGTTGTCCTTGACTCACTTCACGCTGATACGGTTGTGATCCGGCGAGTCGTAGAAGGGGAAATGCGATATGTCGCGGGCGCAGGCGAGCTCACTGACGCCCTTCGTCAGCACCGAGTCGGCGTCGAGCGGATGCTGACGCGGGGCCCGACAAGCTCTCGTCTGCCCTGGGTGACAGCGACGATCGATCCGAAGGATCGAGACGTCGTGGGACCCATCGGCCACATCGCGCAGGGCCTGATTTATACGCCCCTTTTCAGCGGCGATGATATCCAGGGGACTTTAACCGTAGCTTCAAGCGCGCCACGGGTTTTCGCCGACGACGAGGTGGCGTTCGTAGCCGTTACCGGTGCCCTCCTGGCAGGGGCATTCGCCACCAGCACGCGTGTAAAGGAGCTCGAGGAACAGCAACGGCGGAATCGAAGTTTGCTCGACGTCATCTTCGCGGCGAGCAGGGCGCGCAGCCTGACCGAAACATTACGGGAGGTCTGCGCGGTGGTCGCGGAAACCTCGGTCGGCGAGCGCTGCAGCATTCTGTTGTTCAAGGAGGACGAGGAGACATTGGTCCCAGTGATGTCGCAGGGACATGTCGTTGATCCAGAGCTCTACAAGCGCTTCCGCTCGGCACCGACCCAGGGGATGCGCGAAGCCGTCTGGCGAGACGCCATAATGGCCCGCAAACCGCTGATCTTCTCACGGGCCATCGAGCTCGCGCCTGACGATCCGATTTGGCGAGCGTGGGTAGAGAACTTTTCAATCAAGTCGATCGCCAATTTTCCTGTCTATGCGGGCGACCGCTTTCTCGGCTTGATAGCCGTTGATACTTTCGCTCGCGAAGTTGAGTTCTCGGACGAGGAGGTCGAATTCCTCAGCAGCATTGCCAACCAGATCGGGGTGCTGATCGAAAAGGCGCAATTGGAGGAACAGCTGCGCGAGCAAGCATCGACTGATCCTCTCACCCGTCTCTACAACCGCCGCTTTGTCGAAGAGCAGCTGAAGGCTGAGCTCAGCCGGGCGAGGCGCTCACAGGAGCCGTTGGCTCTTCTCCTGCTGGACGTCGACGAGTTGAAAAAGGTCAACGACCGCTATGGACACCTCGTCGGCGACGCTCTATTGCGTAACGTGGGCCAGGCTCTCAAGTCGGCCTGCCGCGTTTCGGACATTGTCGCGCGCTTCGCGGGCGACGAGTTCCTGGCTATCCTGCCAGCCACGTCCAAGTCCGAGGCGCGGAAGGTGGTGGAGCGCGTGCTCGGCCTCCTTGACAGGGCTCCAATCGACACCGCCGAGGGCAAGCTCCCTCTGCAGGTCACTGTCGGCCTCGCCGAGTTCCCGACTGACGGTGAGGATGCTACCTCCTTGTTCGCGGCGGCGGACGCCGATCTCTACCGGCACAAGCCCGTCAAGTCGTTCCTTCCCTAATCCACGGCGTTGGGCTGTAGGGCAGCCTGTACAGTGGGGCCCAAGACAATGAGCGAGATCGATTTCCCACTTGATATCGCTATCGTGCTCACGGCCGCGCTGATCGGAGGCATCGCGGCACGGCTTCTACGACTGCCCGTCATCGCTGGCTACATCCTGGCTGGGATGGCTTTCGGACCGGAGACGCCGGGCGTCGATCTTGATCCCGATCAGATGCAGGATGTCGCGGAGCTTGGCGTGGTCCTCTTGATGTTTGCGCTCGGAGTCGAGTTCTCCTTCGAGGAGGTTTCAGCGCTCGGAAAGACCCTCCCACTGGCCGCGCTGGCCCAGGTGGTCCTGACGATCCCGTTGGGCTTACTGATGGTCGTGGCGTTCAGCCTGAACGTGACCGAAGCGATCTTCCTTGGCGGCATCATTTCGGTCTCGAGCACATTCGTAGCCCTCAAAGTTCTCGATGATGCCGGCGAGCTCGCCTCGGTGAGCGGCCGAGTCGTTGTCACGTTCTGCATCGTGCAAGACCTGGCAGTCGTAGCGCTCGTAAATATCCTTCCCGAACTGGAAGGGGAGGCAGACAACGTATTGCGCAGCCTCGGCATCGCAATAGTGGTAGCCGTTTCCTTCCTTTTCTTCTCTTTCTTCCTGGGAGTCCGTGTAATACCACCGCTGTTTGAAAGGATCGCGACGATTCCGATTCGCGAACTGTTCTTGCTCGCTGTGCTATCTCTCGGCCTGGGGATGGCTCTCGCAGCCGAGCAGGCAGGTCTCTCTCTCGCCTTCGGCGCGTTCCTGGCGGGACTTGTCGTCTCCGAGTCGCGATATGGACTCCAGGCCCTCGCTCAGACTTTGCCTTTTCGTGACATCTTCGCCACGGTTTTTTTCGTGGCCATCGGCATGCTCATCGACCCAGAAATTTTTCTAGACGAGCCCTTGCAGATTGCCTTTGTCGTTGGTCTGATCGTTCTCGGCAAAGGCGCCCTTACCTTCGCAGCCGCGCGGGTCGCAGGCGTCCCAGGCGAACCTGCAATGAGGGCAGGACTCACACTCGCGCAGATCGGCGAATTCTCGTTTGTCCTCGCCTTGGTTGGTATCGATGAGGGCATAGTCTCGGAAGAGCTCAACGAGGTTGTCTTAGCGGCGGTCCTCCTCACGATCCTGATCTCGACGTTGAGCGTGACCCAGAGCGCGCGCCTCACCGCGGCACTGCGGTCGCTGCCCCTGGGAGAACAGTTGGCAGGCGGCGGGCAACCACTTGTCACTGGCGTACAGCCCACCGTCACACGCCATGTCGTGATATGCGGCTACGGGCGTACAGGTCGCGAGGTTGCCCGTGTGCTGCAACGCCGCGAGTTTTCCTTCATCGTCGTCGAGCACGATCCCGGTGCGCGGCGACAGGCCGAAATGGAACGTTTGCCTCTTATCTATGGAGATGCATCGAGCCCGGTCGTGCTGGAGCGCTGTGCCCTGGAACGGGCCCGCCTGCTGGCCATAACCTTCGGAGATCGAGCTTCTGCGGAACTCGTCATGCGCAACGCGCTGCTGATCAACCCGCGGCTCGACATTGTTGTGCGGGCCGGCAGCCGCGAGGCCCATGAGCGGTTCCTGGAGCTCGGCGCCTCGGAGGTCGTTCATCCCGAGGTCGAAGGCGGTCTCGAGTTCGTTCGTCATACCCTCAGGCGCTATGGCCTGCCCCAGCAGGAGATCCAGGCGATAATCGCCCGGCGTCGTACCGAGTTTTTCAGGGCGCAAGACCGGCGCGAATAGCCCAGCCGCCGTCGATAGACCAGCCGCCGTCGATCACCATCGACATTCCAGTCGCGTAGGAGGCATCGTCTGACGCCAGCCAGCTGGCAGCCTTGGCTATCTCAGACGGTTTAGCCATCCGCCCCATCGGCACCTGCTTGAGGATGTTCTCCATGATCTGGGGTACCTCGCGCAGGATCCGCGTGAGGTCCGTTTCTATCCAACCGGGGCAGATGGCGTTCACCCGGACATTGAACGGCGCCCCGTTCAACGCCCACTGCTTGGTCAGGCCAATCACGGCGTGCTTCGAGGCGGTATAGCCGTCGCCGAAGCCACCGAACAGGCCAGCTATCGAGGCGATGTTCACTATCGAGCCCCCGCCGCCTCGAGCAATCGCTGGCAGGCCGTGCAACAGACAGCGATAGACGCCCTGTTGGTTGACGTCTATGACCTGGTCGTAGTCGCCGGACTCTCCTGAGATACCTGCGTTGTTGACGAGGACGTCAAGTTTCCCATACTCCTTCTCGACGTCATTGATCACCGCCCTCACCTGTTCCTCGTCGCGGACATCCAGCGATACGAATGTGGCGTCGATCTCTCTTGCGGTTGCCTCGCCCTGATCGGAGTTGAGTTCACCGATGACGACCCTGGCTCCTTCGGCTACAAAGTCCTCGGCGATCGCTCGGCCGATTCCGCGGCCAGCGCCGGTAACGAGCGCGATCTTTCCTTGCAGCCTCACATCGGCCCTCCTTCAAAGTAAGCTTGGCTATTCTTGTCAGGGACAATTCCTACCACCCTCTGCCCTCTTCAACAAGCGTTCTGAGCGACATGAACAAACTGCGCGACAAGATCCGACAGGCAACAGACAACCGTCCAGCGGCCCTTGGCTTCGCGGCGGCCGGGCGGAAGAAGAGCCCTTCGCTGTTGCTCTTCGTCCGCGGGAACAAGACCGGCGTAGCGAGCGTCTCCGAGGTGATCGATGGCTACCTCGTAGGCTCGCCTAACGATCGTCCGGCGGAGGCCGCAGAGGTTGCACGTGGACTCGTCGTCCAAGACGGAAAGCTGCCCGCGGAGCACGAGTTCGACTTCGTTCTAGTGGATGAACAAGCACCTGCAGCGGCGCTGCTGACCGAAGAACTCTCCTACCTGATGAAGGCGGGCGTTGAGATGTCTGATTCACTCCTTCGCGCCCTCCACGCGCTACCTCTAGATGGGCTGTGGGTGGAGAGTACCGGGCCGCTCACTGTGGGATCCCAGGTAGCCCTCATGAGGCTGTCCGGCTTTGCCGGGAAACCCCTGTTCGTTGACGTGAAGGAGGCGCCGTCATCATCGGACCTTGAAGTGCTGCGTGAGGCCGGTGCAATCGGTATCGTCGTTAGCGCCGACCTTGGAAGCGACCGGATCACCGAGCTGAAAAAGACGATCGAGAACCTGCCCCCACGCCGCAAGCTGCGCCGCGACGAACGAGAGCCGGCTGCGCTGATCGGACAGGTGCCGCCGTCCGGCGATGAAGACGAGGACCTGCACGAGGGTTAACGCCTAGGAAGGGAGCGCTCGCAGAGCCGTCAATGCATCACGGGCGTGGCGTTCCATATCAGTGGCGTCCTCGATGACTGCTGCGACTCGACCCTGCTTGTCCACGACGAAGGTGACGCGGTCTGACACCTTCCGCTCCCTGTTGAACGTTCCGTAGCGCCGGCTGACCTTCTGCTCTGGCCAGTCGCTTAGCAGCGGAAACCAAAGCTTCAGCTCGCGGGCCCATGCGCCAAGTGACGGAAATGGATCGACGCTTATGCCCAGGACCTGGGCATCTACTTCGTTGAACTCCGCCTGGAGCTCACCGAAGCAGCTCATCTCGCGAGTTCACCCGCCGGTGAAAGCAAGGATGTAGAAGGCCAAGACGACATTCTTCTCCGGGCGGTACTGCGACAGCGTATGTTTCACCCGGTCGCCGTCGACCAAGGTGAAGTCGGGGGCGCGCTGGCCCACTTTAATGTTCGTCATCGTCTTCATGCTCCGGCGGTGATTGGCCGGGTGGTGGAAGTCCACCCTGGATTCCCGTCGTACCAAAGGTTGGAATAGAGGTTCTGAAGTAAAAGAAGACCAGGGCCAACAACGCTACCGCTGCTATGCCGAGGACGGTCCAGAGCAGCACTTCAGTACGGTTCTCGTCTTCGACCTCCTCGACTCGCTCTGCTCGTGCTTCAGGATCGACCTCAGGTGGACTCTCGCTCTCGACTTCGGCGCGAACCCGGAACTGGAAGCTGCCACTCGTCTCTCGATCGTCAACTTCTGACGTGACCGCCCACTCGACAACGTAATCGCCATCGTCGAGTGAGCCCAGCGGAGCGGTCACATTGTCCTCTTCGATCTCACCGGGCAGCTCGCTGCCATTGACGATGATCCGTGCTTCGGCAATCTCCTGAGTGAAGGACAGCACGAGATCGGAAGGTGCTTCGGAGACTTCGGCACCTGGAGCAGGAGCGGAGGCTGAGAGCTCTGCAGCCGCGCTTACTGGTTGCGGCGCCGAGGCAGCAGCGGCGAGGAAAAGGAGGCCGCTGGTGACTCCAAGTGGCTTCAGATTCATGGCTGCCAACGATTGTACTGGTGAATAGCGGCTAAGACTTGACCGGGATGGGCAGGGGATCGTTCAGACCCTGGACGGCAGAAGCCTTTCCGGAACGCAGAAAGACTCTAGGGACGCGAGCGGAGAGCGATGTGGTGATCTCATAACTAATCGTCGAGGCTCTCTCTGCGACCTCCGCCGCGGAAACGCCGGAGCCTTCGGCGCCCCCGAACACGGTGACTTCGTCACCTTCTTTGATCCCCGTGCCCGTTATGTCAACTATCATCTGGTCCATCGCAATGGTTCCTCTAATTGGGCATAGACCAGCCCCTGTCAAAACGTGAAACCTGTTGGAGAGCCTCCGCGGATAACCATCCCCATATCCGCAGGGAACCAGAGCAACTTCCTCGCCGCCGCCGGCAGTCCAGTGGCGCCCATAGCTCGTCGTGTCGCCCGCTGCCATCGAGTGTACCCGGACCACTCTTGCCTTGAGCGTCATCGCCGGTGTTAGGGCGACCGAGCGGCCAACTTCGGGCGACGGGTAGAGTCCATAGATGCTGATCCCCGGCCGTACCAGGTTGAAGCTGTGTTCTGGCAGGTCGATCAAAGCGGCGCTGTTCGAGCAGTGACGGAGGGGAATCCAATCGAGCGCTTCAGTCGCGGCGACAAACCGCTCGACTTGTCGCAGCGTGAAGGATTTGTCTCCTTCGTCGGCGGAAGCAAAGTGGGTGTAAATGCCCTCTACCTCTAATCCGGGAAGGTCACGAAGTGCGGTAGCGAGATCCACCACCTCCTCGTGGGCGAGGCCGTAGCGATTCAGTCCTGTGTCGACCTTGACGTGGACCCGATTGCGCCTCCCGACCGCCCCGGCAGCCACACTGAGAGCTAGGCCGAGCTGCATCGAATTCACCGTTAGCGTTATGTCTAGTTCTACTGCGCTGCGCGCACTCTCAGGCGCCACATTGCCAACAACGAGGATCGGCGCTTCGATCCCGGCTTTGCGCAACTGCCGTGCCTCATCGAGCGCCGCAACGCCCAATCGCGAAGCTCCTGCAGCGAGGACCGCCTCGCTCACTACGATAGCGCCATGACCGTAGGCGTTTGCCTTAACCATGGCCATGAGTTCCGCCGAGCCGACTCGGGCCTTGAGGGCCGCAGTATTTGCACTGATGGCGTCCAGATCGATTTCAGCCCACAGCGGCCGGCTCAGCCAGGGACCGATAGACGATGTGGTCGGCCGAGCTTTATCTCGGACGTCGGAGTTCAGGGAACCAATGCCCATTCGCGGGGCAGCCGATAACTGAACGTGGTGGAAGTCAACGAGCGCCCATCGAAAACCCTCGCCCGGCCGCTGCGTTTGATCTCACGGTAGCTATTCATGACCTGGACGATCCGCTTTGCGATAAGATTGAAGACGATGGCCCCGGCCTTAGCCGGCTTGAGGCTAGCTTCTCTGGTCAATTCGTCGACCACTCTGAACACTGGCTCTGTCCCAGGCGGACAGGTTGCCAAAGCCCGATGGATAGTTTCGTAGTGCCCTGCAACATTGCGCTCGTCAAAGATCGCCAGTCCGTTGCTCACCCGGTCTGTGATTCCGCCGTAGTACCGCTCGGCCGTGTGCAGGAGATGGTCGATTCGCTGAGGATCCTCAGCGCAAGCCGCGGTCAGCGCCGGGAGTGCGTCGCCATCGATCACGAAGCTTATGCCGCCGTCGCGGTCGATCAGAGTGCATCGCAAGAGATTCATCGGGAAGTCAGAGAGGCAGTGTGAGCGCTTTCTCGCGGGAGTCTAGCATCGGCTCGAAAAAAGCGTCAACGGAGTGGATGAAAGCCGGTCCACAGAACGCCACTCCCCGCGGACGCGACCGTCCAGTCAAGCATCCACTCAGACGCGTGGCACTGTCCGCAGTCCTTCTAGCGCCTGTTGTGTCTGGGTTGATCCTAACTGCCGTGCTGTATCTGACAGATGACAGCAGGCCAGATAGCGGCCTCAATCGGATAAACGAGCGAAGGACACTGGACTCGCAGGCTCGAATCGAGTTGGCGATGGAGTCAGAGACCGATGGCGATTACGACGAAGCGATAGCGACTTTGCAAGCGGTGGTTGCCGAGGAACCGGCCAATGACCGTGCGCTCTTCCTGTTAGCACGCTCGCAGTACCAAGCCGGCGACCTGAGCGGGAGCCTGATCAACCTCGACGCCTATATTCGTCGTTTTACAGAAGGCGGCAGCGTTCCGGAGGCTCGACTGTTGCGCGCGGAGCTACGCGCGGACATCGGTGATCTGCCTGGCGCTGCGCTGGACTTCGCGTCCTATATCGAGACTGAAGGTCCGGCGTCATCGTATGCGTTCTCGCGACTTGGAGACATCGCACTCGATTCTGGCGACGAATCTTCGGCCGTTGACCACTACAGCCACGCGCTGGGCGGTACCCTTCCTGGCTACCGGGAGTCTGAGATCATGATGAAGCTGCTTGAGCTGCTGATCGATCGCAACGATACCGCGCAGGCGATCTATTGGGCAGAGCGTGTATCGGTGACGAGCCCGTCGACGGACGACCGTATCTCAGCTCTGGCACAGCTTGCCGAGTTGACGCGTCAGATCGGTGATCGCGACTCCTGGCTCCGCATTTCGCAACAACTGATCTCTGAGTTTCCGTCGAGCGACGCCGCGCGCGACTCAGTCGACTCACTTCTGGAAAATGGGGAGGCCGTATCTCCGATAAGACAAGCGGACGTGAGGTTGGCTAATGACGACAGAAGCGGTGCCGAACTCCTATTACTGTCAGCGGCCATTCGAGGCGGTCCGTCTGAATCAGCCGAAGCTGCCTTTCGCCTGGGATTGCTCCGCGAACTAGCGGGCGACCCACACGGCGCGCTTTCGTGGTTCCGACTGTCGAAACCTGACGAGTCGGCTGCATACATCACGCAGCTCGAGTTGCATACGCTCGAAAACGCGCTGTCGACTGGAGATAAGAGTGCAGCTGAAGAATTGGAGCGATTTGCGGTCGCTCATCGAGGCGCCACAGTGGCAGTGTCGGCTGCCAACTCGCTCGCGCGTTTCTACGAATCCGAATCTGATACTCGTGAAGCCGCCCGACTGCAGCTCAGCGTCGCGCAGTTCGCACTCGAGGCCGACGATGTCGAGAGTGCTGTCGAAGCCGCTCAGCATGCCGCAACCTTGTTCTTCGAGGTAGGCGAAGACGAATCGGCCTACGCAGCCTTACTCTCGACGGCTTCAGCGGATCCGGGCTCGTTCGACGCGATTCGTGCCGAGTCTCGACTGGGCGAGTCTCGTGCCTCAGAACTGCCAGCGATGTACATCGATGTCTCGATTGAGACGTGGCTTCGTGACTTTAGCGCCGCAACGCCGTCGCTCGGCACTGTGCGAATGATGGCTGCAGTTGCGGCGACTGCGGACCTACGTACCGCGGGTCTTCTACCCGAAAGCGACGACCACCTGGCTGAACTCACCACCGAAGGCCGGCACAATCCCGCGTTCCTCTCAGGTTTTGGAGTACAGGCGGGCGCTAACCGACAGACGGCCGCAGCAGCCCGCTCTGCCGGGCTCCTTCTCACGAATCTGCCTGCGGACCTTCGGCAACACGTTCCGCGGGAGCTAGGTGAGCTCGCCTATCCACGTCCGTATCTTGAGTTAGCTCAGGAGGAAGCAAGTTCGGTTGGACTCGATTACCTACTGCTTTACGCACTCATCAGACAGGAAAGCTTCTTTGACCCGCGTGCCCAATCGTCCGCCCAGGCGCGTGGACTCACGCAAATAATCCCTTCGACCGCGTATGAGCTCGCCAGGGAACTGGGAGTAGATGGATTTGAAGAGGAGCACCTGTATCGGCCCTCCCTGAGTCTGGCCTTTGGCGCTTACTACCTCGCTGCCCAGCTCGATGCCTTCGAGGGCTTCCCTTACGCGGCCCTTGCCGCTTACAACGGCGGTCCCGGCAACGCCGACCGTTGGGGGGAGGGTGGTGCCTTTGATAACCCCGACGCATACCTCGCTCGGATCGACTTTGACGAGACTTATAACTACGTTCGCCGCGTGATGGAGAACTACGCCCACTATCGCGCCCTTTACCTGGGGGAGGGCCGCCCGACTCTGCCTGACTAGATTCGAAATTGACCCTCATGACGGCTCGATTTAGAATCGAGACGCCCCATGTTCCAATTCAAATGGGTAGGGGCGCCCAACTCTGATGCGGTAAGCGACCGCCTACGCCCTCGAGGGGGCTTCCCAAGGAGAATCCCGTGCCTAAGCGCACATGGCAACCAAAGAGACTACCGCGCAAGCGGAAGCATGGCTTCCTTGCCCGCATGTCGAGTAGAGGCGGCCGGAGAGTAATTCAGAGCCGCCGAGCTCGCGGTAGACGGCGGCTGGCCGTCTGAGCGGTCGCCGCCTTGCGATGTCCACATGCCGTTTTATCAGCCGCTCCGCGGTGATGACTCATTTACAGCCGTCTTTCGTAGAGGGCGTCGTCAGGACGGAAGCTTCATCGCCGTCCGTGCACTACCCAACGAACGGCCGGAGATTCGGGTCGGCTTCAACATCGCCAAGAAAATGGGCGGCGCGGTGGACCGGAACAGGGTCCGGCGCAGACTACGTCACATACTCAAGCAACTGGACCCTGTCGCTGGCTACGATCTCGTGCTGATCGCGAACCAGCGGACACGCTCGGCCCCTTATTCCCAACTGAAATCTGAGACCGAGTCATTGCTGCGAGCCGCGGGCGTAACTCTCCAGGGAAGCGACTTCGCATCGTGAAGAGAACGCTCCTCACCTTAATCCGCTGCTATCAAGCGGTGCTGTCTCCGCTCATGGGTGGACACTGCCGCTTTGAGCCCTCGTGCTCCCGCTATGCCGCCGAGGCGATCGAGACCCACGGCGCTGGGCGGGGCAGCATTCTCGCCCTTCGGCGCCTGGTCCGCTGCACGCCGCTGACCCGGGGAGGATATGATCCAGTGCCGGTTTCAGCGTCGAGCCCTAACTAAATGTTTCACGTGAAACGTCTCTCGATCCCCGCGTTGTTCGCGATCGCCGTCGTGGCAGCAAGCTGCGGTGGCGTCGGTGGGCCTGATGGTTGGGGAGGTCCGGTCGCCGCCGACGAGCTGATTGTCGTTCCCGACAACGACGGAAACCTGGCCGCCCGCGATCAACAAGGCGATCTGCAATGGCTCTTCCCGAATGAGGCAGCAAACGACGCGGCGGGCGAAACTCTTGACCTGGAAGCAATTTATGGCAATCCGAGCATCGCCGAGCAGAGGATCTACATCGGTGGGTTTGACCACTACCTTTACGCGCTCGACATGGCTGAAGACAACAGCGAACCGGATCTGGCCTGGCGGTTCAATACACACGGAGACATCGTGGGCGGTGCTGCGGTTAACTCCGATGGGAGCCTGATAGTGATTGGCTCCAGCGACCATGGTGTCTATGGCATGGATGCAGACGGTCAGCAGCTTTGGAGATTTGCCACCGGTGAGCGCGTGTGGTCCACGCCCGCCTTTGCTGACGACCTTGTGTACGTGGGAAGCATGGACCACTACATTTACGCGCTCGACTTCGAAGGGAATGAGGTCTGGTCCTTCGAGACCGACGCAGCAATCGCCGCATCACCCGTCGTAGTCGACGGGACAGTCTACATCGGCTCCTACGACCGGGCCATTTATGCGCTCGAAGCCGATACCGGCGACCTCCTCTGGCAGTTCGAAACCGAGAACTGGGTGTGGGCGGAAGCTGTCGTGCAAGAGGATACAGTCTACGTCGCCAGCCTGGATGGCTCGCTCTACGCGCTCTTGACTGAAAACGGAGACCTGCTGTGGGAGTTCGAGACGGGCGATGGCATTCGAGCTCGACCCGCCCTGGCAGGAGACGTCCTGGTTGTGGCCAACCAACGCGGAGACATCATCGGGATCGATGCTGAATCGGGCGACGAGCTTTGGAGGATGGACGAAGCCACTCCGGCAGACGTCCTTTCTGACCTGTCGCTTATAAACGAAGCTGTGTACGTGCGCGACGAGGATGGTGATCTTCTTGAGGTAGATCCTGAAGAAGGCTCCGCATCAGACTTCGGAGGAGACCGGGAAGGATGATCGGCTTCATCTGGGAAGAAGTGCTGATTCGGCCGATGTTAAACCTTCTCGTCATCCTGACGAACATCGCTTTTGGCAACTTTGGACTTGGCCTGATCCTTTTCACCATCATTACACGGGTCGTCACATTCCCATTGACTCTGCGCCAGTTACGAGCGACTCGCGCAATGACCTCCCTGAAGCCCCGAATCGACGAGATCAACAAGAAATACAAGGATCCCCGTCGTCGATCAGAAGAGACTATGAAGGTCTATCGAGAGGCTGGAATCAATCCTCTGGGCTGTCTCGGGCCGATGCTCATCCAGATTCCGATATTCATAGCGCTCTATGCCGTTGTCCGCGTTGCTCTGGGCAACACGCCTGAGTCGTTCATTGACCTCGAAGAGCGCCTGTACAACTGGTCTTATATCGAGAACGCTATTCCGCTTGATGACCACTTCCTTGGAATCGATCTCGGCGCGAGCGGCGGGATACCTCTTGCCATCCTTGTCGGAGTAGCTACCTGGCTACAGACCAAGACGACTTACTCGCTTCGTTCGGCGCCGACAGATCCCATGATGCAGCAACAGCAACAGATGATGCAGTGGATGATGCCGCTCATCTTCGGCTATATCACGATTACGTTTCCTGCCGGCTTGGGTCTCTACTGGCTGGCGACGACGATCATCGGAATCGTGCTGAACTACGTCGCTTATGGTGGAATCAAGAAGGTCGGCATCCCCTTCATTCTCCAGCCCGAAGAGGAAGCCGCTACCAACGGAGCCTCCCCAGCCGTCGCGGCCGCCGCCGAGGTTCAGCCCGAGGTTGAACAAGCGCTGGACAACCAGGCAGTCTCGCGAAGCAAGCTCAAGAAGCTGAGGAGGATGGAGAATGCGCGCCGTCGAAGCAAGCGGTAGTAATGTCGAAGGAGCCGTACGCAAGCGCTCGACAAGCTTAGTGTCAGTGGAGACTCACGCCGAGCTGCCTGAGGAGGAGCGCTGACAATCAGAGAGCTAGCGGGAGCATAAGTTTGCCAACTATCGAAACCACCGGTAAAACCGTCGACGAAGCCGTACGCAAGGCTCTCAACCAGCTCGGCGCGCGTGCCAGCGACGCCGAAGTGACCGTCCTTTCCGAAGGAAAGACAGGCCTCTTCGGGCTTGGCGGCGAGTCGGCTCGGGTACGCGTTTCCACGGCAGACGACGAGTCTGCGGCACTCACCGATGACGAACTTGCTGGATTGGCGGATGACCAGGCTCAGGTGCTCGGGACGCGCCCCGCACAGACACTTCGCGAGGCCTCTGGAACAACGGCTGAAAGAGGGGCTGCCATACTCCAGAATCTCCTGGACCTTATGGCCGTCCAGGCAACCATCAAGGCTCGTGACCCGGAAACGCCAGGAGACGGCGTCGGGCAGGTCTCGGTGGTGCTCGATGTGGATGGGGAGGATCTGGGCCTGTTGATCGGACGCCGAGGAGAGACGCTGTCCTCGCTGCAGTACATCGTGAACTTGATTCTGTTGCGCCAGTCCGATGTGAAAGAAACGATCGGCGTGGACGTAGCCGGCTATAAGAGACGCCGCGAGGACTCACTGAACATGCTCGCGCGTCGTATGGCAGACCGTGTCCGTAGTACTGGCCGGTCCGTTACGCTTGAGCCAATGCCCCCGAACGAGCGGCGGATAGTACACCTGGCGCTTGCGGAGGATGAGGAAGTCCAGACTGCGAGTGTCGGCGAGGGCGACTTTCGCAAGGTTTCCCTCTCCCCCAAGCAGTAGCGCTTGGCCGCAAGCGACACGATCGACTTCCTGGTTGTTGGTCACATTACCCGCGATCTGGTCGAAGAGGGCTGGCGTTGTGGTGGCGCCGCACTCTACGCATCAGCCACGGCTGACAAGCTGGGCCTGCGGGCAGCGATCCTCACACGGGCAGCGTCCGACGAGGATCTGCGCGATGTTCCAACTTCCGTGACCGTGTATCGGCTTCCTTCTCGTGCTACGACAGAGTTCCGCAATATCTATGAGGGTCCGCACCGCACCCAACAAATGACCGCCAAGGGCGCAGACATCGGCCCAGAGGATGTGCCGGCGAAGGTAACAGGCTCACGAACGGTGCTGCTCGGGCCAGTCATTGGTGAGATTGACCCTGTGGTGCGTTCCCGCTTCAGCGGCCGCGTCGCTGTGGGAGCGCAGGGTTGGCTGCGAACGGCGACCGGAAGAAATGTAGGATACGCACCGTGGGGAGCGGACGAGGCGCTAAGGGGCACCGAGGCGGTCTTTGCGTCGACCGAGGACGCGCCAGCGAGCGAAATGCCTGCTCTTGTGTTCCGTTGGCGAGGCGCGGTCCCAATTGTCATCGTTACGGAAGGGCCTCGCGGGGGAACCCTTTACTTGACTGACAGCGAGACGGCGATTCCCCGGTTCCCCGCCCGCGAGGTTGACCCGACTGGCGCGGGGGATGTATTTGCTGCCGCATTTCTGGCAAGATATGTCGAGACAAGTGATCCATATGAGGCAGCAGAGTTCGCCGCAGCCGCAGCCGCCTGCTCAGTGGAAGGCACGGGGATCTCAGCGATCCCGGACCGGGATATGATCGCGGCTCGCAGACGGGAGGGCGCCGTTGGCTAAGCGCTTCGCAATCGTCAACCAGAAGGGCGGCGTCGGTAAGACAACCTCCGCGACCAACCTCGGCGCCTACCTGGCTGAGCTCGACTGCAAGGTCCTGCTTGTCGATCTGGATCCGCAGGCCAACGCAACGAGCGCCTTTGGCATCGCCGGGACGGTGCGGCGCTGCGTCTACGAAGTGCTCCTCGGGAACGCGTCGCTCTCTTCAGTGATCGTCAAGAGTGCCCACGATGGACTTGACATAATACCATCCTGCAAGGACCTCGCTGGTGCGGAGGTAGAACTGGTTTCCGCCCTGGCGCGCGAGTCGCGGTTGCAGAAAGCGCTCGATAACGGCGATGGAAAGTATGACCTTGTCCTGATCGATTGTCCGCCGTCTCTCGGACTGCTCACGATCAACGCCCTGAACGCCGCGAGCGACGTCCTTGTCCCGGTCCAGTGTGAGTACCTTGCGCTGGAGGGCCTGAGCCAGCTGGTCCAGACGTTGGACCTTGTCCGCCGCAACCTCAACCCGGAGTTGAACCTGTTTGGCCTGATCCTGACGATGTTCGACCCGCGGACCAACCTCTCCGCAGAAGTCGTGGAAGAGGTGAGGGACCACTTCCCGCAGACCTTCAACACCGTTATCCCGCGCAGTGTGCGCCTCAGCGAGGCGCCCAGCCACGGTCAGACCATCCTTCAATACGATGCGAATTCCAAGGGGGCGCGTGCCTACAACAAGCTTGCGCGCGAACTGCTTGGGCGCCTCGGCATCGACGTGCCTCCGCTGGAGGAGCCGGTACCCAGGAAGCGCAAGGAAGCGGTACGCAAGAAGGCCCAGCAACGGCCGGTAAAGGCCCGCCAGGAACCGCGAAGAGCTTCCGTCTCGGCTGATGGCCGGGGCAAGCCAACACGCAAGACTACTCAAGCCACGGCCAACGGCCGAGGCAAGACAACACGCAAGGCTTCTCGGGTCGCGGCCAACGGCCGCGGCAAGACAGCCGTCAGCGCGGCCGGCGCCAAACGCGCCTCCCGCACCTCTCAACCCGCAAGGAGGTAGAAGATGCCAAGGACAAAGGGAGGCCTGGGAAGAGGGCTTGGCGCCGTCATCGGCACGCTCACGCCAGGGGTCGAGGCCGTCGATATCGACCTCATTACCCCCAACCCGCTTCAACCCCGAACGTTCAACGACCCCACGCTCCTGAACGAGCTGGCGGAGAGCATCAAGGAGCACGGCGTCATCCAACCCCTGATCGTCTCTGTCAAGAACGCGCCGGGCGGGATGCCGACCTACCAGCTCATCGCCGGGGAGCGCCGCCTTAACGCCGCCCGGCTCGCGGGTCTTAACCGTGTTCCTGTGGTCGTCAAGGAAGCGTCCAACCGTGAAACATTGGAGATCGCACTCGTCGAGAACCTCCAACGCAGCGACCTGAGTCCGCTGGAAGAGGCCCAGGCATTCCGCCGCCTGGCCGACGACTTCTCGATGAAGCAGGAGGAAGTCGCGCGCCGGGTCGGCAAGAGCCGGACGACAGTGACGAACGCGCTGCGTCTGCTGACCCTGTCTGACGAGATCAAGGCCAGCCTGGCCAGCGGTGAGATCAGCGAGGGCCACGCCCGCGCGCTGCTGGGGCTGCAGGGGCCCGACGACCGGCGCCACGCCTGGCGCCTGGTGGTGGAGCGTGGCCTGACGGTACGTGAGACCGAGGCCATGGTGCGTTCGTGGGGCGAGCGCAAGCAGCGCAAGAACGGCGCGGCGTCGAGGACCGAGAGTCGTTCGATGGACGTCATGTTCGCCGAAGAGCGGCTGACCAAGCTGCTCGGCACCAAGGTCACCCTCTCGCCCAAGCGCGGCGGTGGTGGTCAGATCGTCATTCACTTCTACACCGACGAAGAGCTCGGCGACCTCCTTACGCGTCTCCTCCAGCTGGGCAAATAGATGTCGGTCAGCGAGCGCCTTGATGAGCTCGACATCGACCTTCCCGCGCCGGCAGCGCCTGCCGGCCTGTATAACCCGGTCGTCGTGCAGGGCGACGTCGCGTACGTTTCGGGCCAGGTCCCGCTGAAGGACGGCCAGCTCGTCGCGAAGGGCAAGCTTGGGGACAACGTCAGCGTCGAGGAGGGCCAGGCGGCGGCCCGCCAGTGTGTCCTCAACGCGCTGGCCGCGCTCGGCGGCGAGCTGGGGTCGATCGACCGGGTCAGCCGCATCGTCAAGATGACAGTGTTCGTAGCCTCGGCTGACGGCTTTAACGACCAGCCGCAGGTGGCCAACGGCGCATCGCAGCTTCTGATCGACATCTTCGGGATGGAGCAGCGGCCGGCGCGTTCGGCGATTGGCGTCGCTGAGCTGCCTCTTGGCTGCCCGGTCGAGGTCGAGGTCACCGCGGCGCTGGCTGGTTGAGCGACACCTGCCTCTTCTGCCGCATCGCCGATGGTAGCGAGGCGGCCAGCTTTGTCCACGAGGACGAGCATGTCGTCGCCTTCATGGACATCGCGCCGGCCAACCCGGGTCATGTCCTGGTCACTCCTCGCGCTCATGCGACCTACCTGGCGGACCTTCACGGCGAGGGCACGCGGCTGTACGAGGTCGCTGAGGCTGTTGCCGCAGCCATTCGCGCTGGGCCTTTCCGCTGCGAGGGCATCAACCTGTTCCTCGCCGACGGCGAGGCCGCCGGCCAGGAAGTTTTCCACGTCCACCTCCACGTCATCCCGCGCTTCGCCGGCGACGCCGTCGTGATTAAGGCTGACCAGCGCGTGCGGCCGCGCGAAGAGCTTGACCAGGCAGCCGCGGAGATACGTGGAAACCTAGCGGCGCTCTGAGGCAGCGGGCGCAGCGGGCTGCGCCCCTACCGCTCGCCCTGCGTGGCGAAGCCGATGAAGCGGTAGACGAGCTTGGCGGCCAGCTGGGCGCAGGAAAACGGCCCATATATGGGCGCTAGCTCGGTTAGGTCGAAGCCTACGACGCGTTTTGCTTGACATAACGCTGCCAGCAACTCGGAGACTTCGCCGAACCAGAGTCCCCCTGGCTCAGGCGTGCCCACCGCGGACATCTCGGCCGGGTCGAGGCCGTCGATGTCGATGGTCACGTAGACATCGTTGGTTAAGTGGCGGAGGATCGCCTCCGGGCGGCCTTCTGCCCTGTAACCGCCCGGCGTGTAGTAATGGAAGCCCTGCTGCTGGATGTGGTCGTACTCCTCGCGGCAAGCGCTGCGCAGTCCTACCTGCGTCACCGGCGCGACCTCGGAGATCCGGCGCAGAACGCAGGCGTGGTTCCATGGCGAGTCGAGGTATTCGTCGCGCATGTCGGCGTGGGCGTCGATGGCGAGGACGCTCAGGCCGGGCCTGCGCTGCGCGTGGGCGCGGGCCGGGCCAGCGGCGATCGTGTGCTCGCCGCCGAGCGTGACCACGAACTTGCCG
>DASTBR010000207.1:0-7367 GCA_035711945.1 Dehalococcoidia bacterium | reverse complement strand
AGGCCCTCCGTGCGTGCGCCCTCCACGCGGTCGATGGCCTGCTGCATCTTGTGCCAGTGGTCCTGGCCCGCCGCCTTGAGATGCCAGATCTCGCCGGGCAAGCCGGCTTCCCGTGCGATGCGGACGAGCTCGTCAATGGCCTCGAGCAGGCGCGCGCCCTCCGACCGCATGTGGGAGATGTACTTGCCGTCGTAGCGCGAGGCGATGCGGGCCAGGGCGATCAGCTCTTCGGTGGAGAAGAAGAAAGCGGGCGGGTAGATGAGCGATGTGCCGAGGCCGAGCGCACCGTCGGCCATCTCTTCCTCGAACACCCCACACATCCGCTGCATTTCCTCGTCGCTGGCCGCGCGGTCCTCATGACCGGGTCCGTGCATTCGCAGCGTCGACTCGCCGACAAAGGCGGCGAAGTTCTGGGAGGAGCCCTTGGACTCGACGTGGGAGAGGTACTCGGCGAGGCGAAGCCAGGGAACGTCGAACTTCCAGGTCTGTTTTTCGATCAGCAGTTCGCGCTCGGACGGAGTCAACGGTCCCGGCGAATAACCCTCGCCCACGATCTGCGTAGTCACTCCCTGCTTGAGCTCACTCATCGAGCGGGGGTCGACCAGCACGGAATAGTGAGAGTGGCTGAGCATGTTGATGAAGCCCGGGCACACCGCGTGCCCGGAAGCGTCAATGACCTGGCTCGCTTCAAGGGGAGCCTCAGGGCCGACGTAGGCGAGGCGGTCGCCGGAGACGGCAACATCTCCAGCCAGTGGCGGGCCGCCGTTGCCGTCGTAGATGAACCCGCCGCGGATCAGAAGGTCGTAGGCCAGGGAAGCTCTATATCTCGGAGTCTGGCGGTGCTGCCGCAGCCCCGGGTTCTAGCTGCTTGTCCTCGAGCTGAGCGATCGAGTTGCGGACGTTGTCCACGTAACTTCCAAGCTGCTGTTCGAGCTTGCGCATGAGCTCAAGCGCATATTTGTCAGCCTCTTCGAGCTGATAAGAGGCGCTGCGCGCGGCCTCGGCGATTCGCCTGGTGGCTTCATCCTCGCCCTCCTGGCGACGCCGCTCGGCGTCCTCTTCGGCGCGCCGAATCACCTCATCGGCTCGACCCTGGGCGTCCTTGAGTGCAGGGTCGTTCGCTACCTCGGTTTCAGCGCGGCGGCGGGCATCTTCGATGATGCGGTTTGCCTCTTGCTGGGCCGATGCGAGCGCGGCATCGCGGCCTTCAACGACCTCGCTCGCCTCGAAGACCTGGCTTGGTACGGCGACGCGCATCTGGTCGATGAGGTCGTAGAGGCGGGCGCGATCGAGCATCACGCTGCTACTGAGGGGCGCCTTCTTGGCCTCGGCAACCATCTCCTCGAGCCGGTCAATAAGGTGCAGGACGTCTATGGTCAGGCCTCCGCTCTGCGTTTGAACTTGGACTCGAGGGCCTCCGAGACGTGGTCAGGCACGAGACCTTTGACATCATAACCCAAACTCGAAACCTCTCTGATTCGCGTCCCGCTAAGGAAGAGGTGCTCAAGCGAGGCCATCAGGTACACCGACTCGATCTCGGGAGCCATTTTCTTGTTCATCAGCGCCATATCGAACTCGGCCTCGAACCCTCCACCGGCGCGGATGCCCCTGACGAGGACCCCCGCCTTCTGCTGCCTCGCGAAGTCGACGATGAGTCCGCTGAACGGGGTCACCTTGATCCGGCCGTTAGTAGAGACGGCTTTGGCGAACATCTCTACGCGCTCTGCCGTCGAAAAGAGGGTGCGGTCCTCGGGAAGGTCGTAGACGGCGATTATCAGCTCGTCGAAGAGCGTCGAGGCGCGCCTGGCGATGTCGAGGTGGCCGTTGGTTACAGGGTCGAAGCGCCCCGGATAAAGAGCAAGGACCACGCCTTATCCTCCCTTGCCGTAAAAGGTAACCGCGCTGTCCCCGTAGCGCTTAGAGCGCAGCGTGGGAAGTCCGCCGAGTTCCGCCGGCGGCTCACGTCGTCCTGAGTGCTCGAGGACGATGATCGCGTCGATTCCCAGCCTGTCGCGGAGCGCATCGAGCGGTTCCAGGGCGTGGTCGTCGGCGTAGGGAGGGTCGGCGAAGACGAGCGAAAGCGGACCTTTGATCCTGCCGACAGCTGCGGCAGCATCTGCGCAGAGGACCGTTCCGGCATCGGTGAAGCCGCTGATTTCGAGATTGCCGCGGACGCTGCGGCATGCATTGTTGCGTGAATCTACGAATGTGCAGCTCTCGATCAGGCCCCGGCTCAGCGCTTCGATACCCAATGCGCCACTGCCCGCATAGAGATCGAGACCGGCCCCGCCCGTGACCAGCGGCGCCAGGACGTTGAGTATCGCCTGTCTTACACGATCTGTGGTCGGACGCGTACCTGGAGCAACGGAAAGGTTCTTGCCGCGGGCGCTTCCACCGCTAACGCGCACTACGTCTCAGGCGTAGTAGTGGGAGTAGGGGATGCTTCCCCATCTTCCTCGCCCTCCGCGGGCTCTTCTGCGGCCACTTCGACACGTAGCTCGGTGCCAACACGGAGCTCACCATCGCTGACGACGAGTGTCACGCAGTGATCCACCGCGCTGGCGGGGCCGAAGCTACACTGACCGCCCGCCTGGTCGGCGACGGTCCAACGGAAGCTTGGCCCAACCTCGTTCTCCACGACGCCACCATCCACTCGCCACTCGAGCGCAAAGGCGGCCGGATTGGGCCGCAGCAGAGTCGGGGCTCCGGAGTCGGCGTACTGGCCGATGGGAATCCAGACGTCGGCCAGTCCCTCGGCGTCGGAAGCATCGTCAACGGCGACGCCGGCGATCTGGAAGCGTGAAACCAGGTCCAGCTTGAAGGGAACCGAGAAGCTGTTTTCCAGCCAGTAAGTGAAGGTTCCCTCCGACTCATAGGAGAAGCTGGCCGTCATCGACTGCTCGTTCCAGGCGATTCCCGTGGCGCCGCTGCTGGGGTCGATACGGTTGCCGCGGAAAAGCGCATCGCTTCCGGGAGCCAGTGGCGGCTCACCTTCGACAAGAGTCGGCAAGGCGGCGATGGCCAGGGCATCGCGTCCGTTGATTGGAACGACTGCACCTGCGGGGTCGCGGAGCGAAGAGTAGGCGCTGACCACAAGCAACAGCTTCGCCCGCGGCACGCCGGTCGAAAGGGCCGCTCGCAGCATCTCGATGGTCGCTTCGCGATAGATACTCTGGTCGCGCACCGGCGTCAGCTTGATGAAGTCGGCGACGTCGGCGATGTCGCGGAGGTTGTAGGGCCCGAAGTTGGCGCAAGCGACCGAGTCAGGCACCACAACGCTGATGCGCTTCTCCTCGGCGATTGCCGCGTTGAGCGAGACGAGGAACTCAGTGAACTGGCCGCTCAGGCTGGAGCCGAAGCAGCCGTACTCGAGCTCGATCCCAGCCAGGTCAAGCTCGTTGACCTGGGCGGCGATCGCGTCGATGTGGGCCTGTGTCGAGACATCGGTCTGGAGGATATTCTCGACCGCGATCACTTCCTCCTGGACGTCGGCGCGAATGACAGGCACAACCTCAAAGGTGCCTGCGAGCGCCGTGTCCACACCGCCGACCAGGCTGCCGTCACCGACCGTCGCCGGGCTGTAGGACACAGGGTTGAGCACGTCGAGAAGCTCGGCCGCGCCCGGGTCGACCGCGCCCTGGGCGAGAAACCCTTCAACGCGAATCAGGCTCCCGGTGGCGCGCAGAACAATGACGTTCTCAGGTAAGACGGTGAGCTGGCCCTGCGCCGCAGTCCCGTCCGTAGTCAGGGTTGCGTCGGCGATCTTGCGATAGGCGCCGTCGTCGTACGTATAGAAGCCGAGGTTGCTTGGGTCATTCGTCTGCTGGTTGAGGTTGAGCGTGATGTTGAGCGGGCCGCACGGTGTCTCGTTGGCCGTGAGCTCACGCAGCGGACTCTCCTGCACCAGGTTCTGGGGCACCGTTGGGATGTCGTCCTGGATGCTCTGCTGGACACCGTTGCAGACGTCGGCGATCTCCGACGAGTCGCCATCGTCGTCGCTGGCCAGCAGCTCGAAGGGCGGAAGGAAGAGGGCGAAGACGAGCAGTGCGAGAACGAAGACGACGCCTCCGATGATCCAGGGGAGGGGATCGCGACGCCGGCTTGGCTGGCGCACAGGTGGCCGGGGTGGTGGCGCGGCCTGCGTTGCGTATTGGTCTTCCTGCGGCCGGGCAGGGCGGGCTACAGGAGCGGTCGCGAACGGGTCACTGGTAGGAGCAGCGGGCTGCGGGGTCGGCGGCTCGGGCTCTGAAGGCGCTGGCGGGGCCGGCTCAGGTGTGGGCGGCGGCGAGGCGAAGGGGTCGCCGGTCTCGCGCGGCTCAGGCTCCGGCGGTTGTTCGGGTCGTTGGGGAGTCCCGCCAGGCCCCATGATGTCGTCAAAGGGGCCGGGCCGGCGTTCACTCACTCAGGCCCTCGTCAGAGGCCAGGCGATCTTTCGGCAACTTCCACCTCGATGACCTGGACCTGGGCGTTGCGCAGGATTTCGAGCGCTGCCACGGTGCCAGGGCGCAGAGCTTTCAGGAGGTTCAAGAAGGGCTGCTCCTCCGATACCTCATCATCGTTGATGCTCAATATTACGTCACCTGCCATGATCCCGGCCCGTGAGGCAGGGCCGCTGCCGTCGACTGAGACGACGACTGTACCTCCCCGTTCGCCACCGGCCTGCTGGACGGTGATCTCCTGGGTTTCGATGCCCAGGTCGGGCCGCTCGACGCTGCCTTCGCTGATGATCTGGAACGCGATGTCCGCGATCGTCCGGCTGGAAATGGCGAAGGCGATTCCCTCCACCACGTCGCCGTTCTGCGCCGTGCGCACGACCGTCGTCAGCATGCCGATCAGCTCGCCCTGCATGTTGATGAGTGCGCCGCCGCTGTTGCCCTGGTTGACTGCGGCGTCCGTCTGAACCAGGTCTTCCATGAAGACGTCGTCCTTGAAGAGACGCCTGTGGACGCCGCTGACCACACCGGTGCTCACGCTGAGCGGCAAAGTCGAGAGACTCTGCCCCAGGGCGATTACCGGCTGGCCGAGTGTAAGCAGGTCCGAATCGCCCATCGTGGCCGCCTGCAAGCCCTGGGCCTGGACCTTCAGCACGGCGAGGTCGTTGAAGGGACGATCGTCGCCGACCCTGCGAGCGACCGATTCTTCGCCGCTTGGCAGAACCACGACCAGCTCCTCGGAGCCGGCTATGACGTGCTCGTTCGTGACGATAAACCCGTCCTCGGTTAGTACCACGCCCGACCCGACGGTGGTCGTATCGATGACGGCCCCACCCTCCTCGCGTGAGCCGCGGCCGATGACGGTGACCACGATGTCGGAGACGTCATCCACCACCTCGCTGACGGTAGGCGGGGCGATTTGTTGGGCCATCGGGTCCGAGTCTGGCTCACCGTCGTCGTCGTCGAAGACGACGGCCACCAGCAGGCCCCCCGCCAACCCGGCGACGAGGCCGTTAACCAGGAAGAGAGCGAAAAGGAGAGCAACAAACCGCCAGCGCGAAGACACAGTTCACTCCAGATACGAAGACGAGGGTCAGTCAGATGACCCTCGACAAGGCGAATGCTACCTTACGCGCGCTCGATCTGGCGCTCCAGCAGCCTCTGCGGTGCCCTATACTGGGCGCAGGAAATCCACTGCTGCTGAGGTGACTGAGACGGGTCTCGGTCGCCTTTTCTACTTATTTGGCACCCGGACGGTTGTCTGATCAAAGCTACTGCGGGTAACTGGAGGTATTCACATGGCTGAGAAGACTGTTCCGCTTACGAAGGAAGGCAAGGTCAACCTCGAAGAGGAGCTGAAGGAGCTCACCATTAACGGCCGCCAGGCGATCGCCGAGAAGATCCATAACGCCAAAGAGCTGAGCAGCACCCAGAACAACGCCGAGTACGACGAAGCCAAGAACGAGCAGGCACGCATCGAGGGCCGGATCCTCGAGATTCAGAACGTGTTGGCGCACGCTGTCGTAATCGACGAGGACGGCGCGCACAAGAACTCGAAGATTACCGTCGGAGCCGACGTCACTGTGGTCGACGAGGACGGCAAAGAACGCAAGTACACCATCGTCGGTCCGCCGGAGACGGACCCGGCCAAGGGTCGAATTTCAAACGAGTCGCCGGTCGGGCAGGCGCTGCTCGGGCGGCAGGTCGGCGACGAGATCCAGGTTGCCGTGCCAGCCGGCCTGAAGAAGTACCGGATCAAGAAGATCAGTTAGCTCGCGCGACGAGTAAATTCAGCGGAAGGCGGGCGAAAGCCCGCCTTTCGTCTCTTCGGGTGATCGGAGACAGTAGCAGATATGAGCGAGAGCGAGCGCCACGAAGAGCTCGTGTCCCAGCGGCTGACCAAGTCTGATCGCTGGCGCTCGCGCGGGGTTGACCCTTATCCCGCTCGGTTCCGCCGCACGCACATCTCGACCGACGTCCCCGAGTTGATCGAACGGGGCGAGAAGTCCGCGACCGTCGCCGGGCGAATCAGCGCGATGCGAACTATGGGTAAGCTTGCCTTCGTCGATCTCAAGGACGCGGCGGGCCGCATCCAGGTGATGCTTCGCCGCGATCAAGTTGGCGACGAGGCATTCGCGGCCCTCCACGATCTCGATCTGGGCGATTTCGCAGGCGCGACGGGCAGCCCGATTACCTCTCGCACAGGCGAGCCCACGATCGATGCGCAATCGTACACCCTCCTCGCCAAGGCCATCCAGCCGCCGCCCGAGAAGTGGCACGGCATAACCGACGTCGAACAACGCTACCGCCAGCGCTACCTCGACCTGATGAGCAACGACGAAGTGCGGCGAAACTTCGAGATTCGTAGCCGGGTCATCTCGGCGATCCGTCGCTTTATGGATGGCCGTGGTTATCTCGAAGTCGAAACGCCGGTCCTTCACGCCAGCGCGGGCGGGGCCGCGGCATTGCCCTTTGTGACCCACCACAACGCCATCGACAGCGACCTTTACTTACGGGTCGCTCTGGAGCTCCATCTCAAGCGGTTGATCGTCGGGGGCTTCGAACGGGTTTATGAGATCGGCAGACTCTTCCGCAACGAGGCCGCTGACTCAACCCACAACCCCGAGTTCACGATGATGGAGTGGTACGAGGCCTACGCGGACTACAACTCGTTTGCTGAGATGTTCGAGGAGATGGTCTCGACCGTCGCGCTCGAGACCGTCGGCACGACCGAGGTCCCCAACCCCGCCGGTGGAACGATCGATCTCGCCCCACCGTGGCGACGGCTGCGAATGCGCGACGCGCTGCAGGATCATGCTGGGTTCGATTTCGAGGAGTATCGCGAAGGGGATTTGCTGCTTGGTCTCTATCGCGAGCGAGGCCTGGAGCCAGCGCCCGGCGCGACCTGGGGCAAGTTACTCGACGACCTGGTCA
>DASTBR010000206.1:0-5242 GCA_035711945.1 Dehalococcoidia bacterium | reverse complement strand
GGACGTCGATGGCGCCCGGCGAGTGGAGGAACGCCTGGGAGCAATCGGTATCGATCTGGAAGAAGTCGGCCGAACGTTGGAAGACGAAGGCGTCGAGAAGTTCGATGTCTCCTTCGCCAATCTCCTCGAAGGCATCGCTAGGAAGCGTGAACTGATCCGTGCCTGAAACGGCTGTCCGGCCCCGCAGGCTCGACGACGTCATAGCCCGACTCGAGCGGAAGCAGATCACCCGTAGTCTCCTTCTGGCTGATGGCTCAGCCTGGAGCGACGACCCTGCAGAACAGCGGGAGATTTCCGGCTGGCTGGGCTGGCTGCCCGTGGTGGCGCAGATGCAGGCGCAGGTTGATGACCTCGAAGCCTTCGCGAGACAGGTCCGCCAGGATGGTGTTGAAACGGTCGTGCTGCTCGGTATGGGCGGCAGCAGCCTCGCCCCCATCGTTCTATACGCCGTCTTTGGCTCGGCCAAGGGCAGTCCGCACCTGCTGGTCATAGACACCACCGACCCGGAGGCGATCAGGCACGCGGACGAACGGATAGACCCGAACTCGTCACTCTTCATCGTCTCCAGCAAGTCCGGCGGGACGATCGAACCCAACGTCCTGGCTGACTACTTCTGGCAGCGTTCAGCCGAGCAAGGCGATCGCTTCGTAGCCATCACCGACGCCGATACCTCACTCGCGACGCTTGCCGCCGAGCGAGGATTTCGAAGGACGTTCATCAACCGTGCAGATATCGGCGGACGCTACTCAGCGCTGTCCTACTTTGGCCTTGTCCCGGCGGCACTGATTGGCGTCGATCTTCGCGACCTGCTCACCTCCGCACGAGACGCGGTCGTCTCGCTCGAGAACGAGACTGCCCGGGACAACGATGCGGTCGAGCTCGGCGCGCAGCTCGGCGCCTTTGCGAATGAAGGCCGCGACAAGGTCACGTTCGTCGCTTCCCCCGAGCTGAGGACGCTCGGTCTCTGGCTCGAGCAGCTGCTGGCGGAGAGCACAGGTAAGCAGGGCCGAGGACTCGTACCGGTCGCCGGCGAGGAGCTCGGGGAGCCCTCCGTGTACAGCGACGACCGCGTCTTCGTCGCTCTTGAGCTCGACGGTCTTCCACTCCAGGACGCTGCTCGCCTGCACAAGCTGAGCGACGCCGGTCACCCTGTTATCACGCGCAGACTCGGCGATCCCTACAACCTCGGGGCTGAGTTCGTGAGCTGGGAGATAGCTACCGCGGTCGCCGGCGCCGTCCTCGGCGTCAACCCGTTCGACCAACCCAACGTCCAGGAGAGCAAAGACAACACGACAAGAGTCCTCGACGAGCTCGCCCAAACGGGCCGGCTGCCTGCTTTGAGCACGCCAATCAGCCACGGGTCCCTAACCCTCCACGGCCTGGAGCCAGCCGAGGCTGTTGAGGGCCTCCGAGCGATGTTTAGGGCAGCGGCTCCGGGGGGCTATTTCGCGTTCATGGCGTATCTCGCCGAAACGGCAACCCGCCAATTGAAGCTCGACCGGTTGCGACTGCTCGTCCGCGACAATACTCGCCTCGCCACCACGTTCGGCTACGGCCCGCGGTTTCTCCACTCGACGGGTCAGCTGCACAAGGGTGGCCCGCCCGTTGGTTCGTTCATCCAGCTGCGCCGAACTCTCGCGCGCGATCTGGAGATTCCCGGCCACGACTTTACCTTCGGTCAGCTCCAGGAAGCGCAGGCGTTGGGTGACTTGCAGGCTCTACAGTCGCGCGGCCTGCCGGTCCTGGCGGTTGACCTTGGTGAGGACGTCGACAAGGGGCTCGAAGAGTTTACGCTTCTCTGCCGGGACGCACTCAACTCTTAGGAGGCGCGGATGAAACTCGGCTTCGTTGGCCTCGGTCGCATGGGCGGGAACATGACCCGCCGCCTGCTTGAGGCCGGCCACGAAATCGTTGCCTGGAACCAGTCTCCCGAGCCACTCAAGACCGCTGTCGAACGCGGCGCGCTCGCAGCCGAGGGCCTCGAAGACCTCATGTTGAAGCTGGAGCCGCCCCGTGTCGTCTGGATCATGGTGCCATCGGGAGACCCCGTGGACGCAACCATCGACGGCCTATTGCCTTTCGGAAAGCCAGGTGACATCGTCATCGACGGCGGAAACTCCAATTACAAGCAGACGCTCGAGCGTGGCGACAAGCTCGAGTCTCATGGCTTCGAATTCATCGATGCCGGCACCAGCGGCGGAATCTGGGGCTACGAGGTTGGCTATTGCCTGATGGTGGGCGGGAAGCCCGAAGTCTTCAAACAGGTCGAGCCGATCTTTCAAGCGCTCGCCCCCAAGAAGGGCTACGCGCTTTTGGGGCCACGCGGCGCCGGGCACTTCGCCAAGATGGTGCATAACGGCATCGAATACGGCATGCTCCAGGCCTACGCCGAAGGCTTCGAGATTATGGACGCTTCGCCCTACGACTACGACATGGGCGCTGTCGCCCAGCTCTGGAACCAGGGCAGCGTCGTCAGGTCATGGCTCCTCGAGCTGGCCGAGCTTGCCTTCAAGGAAGATCCGACGCTCGAGAAACTTGAGGGCTACGTCGAGGATTCCGGCGAGGGCCGCTGGACGGTCGCGCAGGCCATCGATACCGATGTTCCTGCACCAGTCATCACCCTCGCCCTGCTTTCACGCTTCTACTCCCGGCAACAAAACTCCTTCGGCCACCGCGTGATCGCGGCGCTGCGCAACCAGTTCGGAGGCCACAAGGTGGTCGCTGCGACGCTGGAGGATGTCGAAAAGGCGCAATGACGACTGGGGTGCTCGCCGAAAACCCTCTGCGCGAAGGCCTACGCACCTACGAAACGCCCGAGCCGGCGACCATCGTGATCTTCGGCGGGAATGGGGACCTCGCCCAACGGAAGATCGTTCCGGCGCTTTATGACCTCGCCGCGCGAGGCCTGTTGCCGCCGCGCTTCGCAGTCCTCGGTAGCTCGCGTCGTAAAGTCGATGAAAGCCAATACCGCCAGGCAATGCGCAAGGCGGTTGAGGATCACGCGCGGTCGCCGGTCAAGCCGGACCTCTGGGAAAGCTTCGAGGCCGGACTCTACTACCAGGCTGCTGATCCGACCGACGCCAATTCCTACGACGAGCTGATCGTCAAGTTACGGGATATCCAGGCATCGTCCGCCACAGGTGCCAACAGACTCTTCTACCTGGCCGTCCCGCCAGACGCCTTCTCACAGATTGTCGAAGGCCTGGGCGAATCCGGGCTTGCCAAACAGGATGGGGGCTGGTCTCGCATCGTCGTCGAGAAGCCCTTCGGTTCAGACGGCGGCAGCGGGCAGCAGCTGAACGACCACATTCATGCCTTCTTCTCGGAGGACCAGGTTTTCCGAATCGACCACTACCTGGGCAAAGAAACCGTCCAGAACATCCTCGTCTTCCGTTTCGCCAACAGCATCTTCGAGCCGCTCTGGAGCAACCACTACATCGACCACGTCGAGCTGACCGTTGCCGAGACTCTCGGTGTTGAGGGTCGCGGCGCCTACTACGAGGAGGCCGGTGCGCTTCGCGACATCGTGCAGAACCACATGCTCCAGGTTCTTTCGCTCGTGGCCATGGAGCCACCGGCAAGCTTCGAGGCAGAAGCGATTCGTGACGAGAAGGTCAAGGTCCTGAAGTCGCTGCGCCTGATCGCGCCCGACGACGTCGACGCCAACGTCGTCAGAGGTCAGTACGCCACGGGCGATGTCCTTGGTCGGCACGTGGCCGGGTATCGCGATGAGGACGACGTGGCGAAAGACTCGATGGCCGAAACCTACGTCGCGATCAGGAGCTTCATAGACAACTGGCGCTGGGCCGGGACGCCATTCCTGCTGCGGACCGGCAAGCGCCTCGCCCGACGGGTTACCGAGGTCGCCATCCACTTCAAGCCTCCGCCGCATGTTCCTTTCACCAACGTGGGCTCAACCGAACTGCCGCCCAATCTACTGGCTATGCGCATTCAACCCGATGAGGGCATCACGCTTCGCGTGGGCTCGAAGGCCCCGTCGGCCAAGCTGGAAGTGCGTCCCGTCAACCTTGAATTCTTGTATGGCTCGGCTTTTCTCACCGACCCGCCGGAGGCCTACGAGACGCTCCTCCTCGATGCCATGCTTGGTGACCACACACTGTTTCCTCGCGCCGATGAGGTCGAGCACGCCTGGCGCTTTGTCGACGCCATCCGCGACGGCTGGCAGATTTCGAACCGGCTCGCCTCGTACGAATCGGGTGGTTGGGGGCCTGCCGAGGCCGACGCCCTGATGCCACACGGAGCAAGCTGGAGACAGCCATGACAGGAGTTCAGCTCGTCGACCACGAGGCGTGGTTCAGCCAGGACACGGATATCGAGAGCATCGTTAAGGCTCTGCATCGCGTCCGCACGGCCGTCCGCACAGACGAGGATGAGGGCGTACCGCCCGAGGTCACGGAGGCTGCGGTGCTCAACATCGTAGCCAGTTCCTCAAGCCGCGAATTGCTGGACGAGGCGGCTCAGGTGATCGCGCAGCTTGCGCAGCGTCACCCCTCTCGGTCGGTGCTTTTCCTGCGTATGGACGCTGAGACCGGCGGGCTTGCTGCGGAAGTTAATGCGTTCTGCACGTTGAGGCATGGGGCCGACAGGCAAATCTGCTGTGAACAGCTCCGCATCGAAGGCCGCGGTAGCTACGCCAGTCAGCTGCACAGCCTCGTGCAACCCTTGTTGGTGCCCGATGTACCGGTCTTCGTCTGGTGGCGAGGCGCTCCGCCGATCAGGACGACTATGTACAGGCGCCTGCGTCAAATGTCTCAGCGCATGTTCGTCGATTCGTCCGGCTTCCGTGAGGCATTCGCCCAGCTGGCTGCCGAGGTCGTTCATTCGACCGCTGAGCACTGCGCGATCTCCGATCTTGGCTGGGGGCGCCTTGAAGGCTGGCGCGAACAGGTCGCCCGCCTCTTCGATCCTCCTGACACGCGCCACTACTTGTCGCAGGTCAATTCCGTGCGCGTCGACACAGCTGTACAGGGATATCCAACTGAGGCGGTCCTCCTCCTGGGCTGGCTCGCCAGCCGTCTCGGCTGGCAGGTAGACGCACGTCACGTCCAGGATGGCCAATCCTGGACGTGTGGCTTTCGTAGCTCCACCGGCCCGATCACGTGCAGGATTGTCGGCGACCACCGCAACGGAGCCCGAAGTGGGGCTATTACTTCGATCGCCATGGCGGCTGCCGACGGTGAGTTCGAACTCGTCGTACAACCCGACGGAGGCTCTGTCACTC
>DASTBR010000205.1:0-2782 GCA_035711945.1 Dehalococcoidia bacterium | reverse complement strand
CGGAGGCGTGGCTGACCAGCAAGCAGGGAACGTCTATGTCGTCGGGTGTCGCGATGACCTAGGCAACATCGCGCAGCTAGCTGTAGCGCCGTTGCCGTAAAGAGGCAGACTGGACGCGCTTTACCCGCGGACGGTCCGAAGCGGTCGCTGGAGAGCGTTATGAGCGCAGGTACCATATTGTTGGCCCTTTTTTCGTTCGCGGGTGCGCTGCACCTTTTGCTCGGAGGCGTTCCGGCGTCGACGGCTGCGGACGAGATGCGGATTACTTTGGTGGCATTCGTGCAGTTTTACGAAACTTGTGCGGATTCGTGGCTGCTTGGATCGGTGATCTCTTGGCGAAGTAACGAGGGAGGCGACGAAGAGGCAAGCCGTATCGGTCTATTCTCCACCCTCTCGGCTACGGCTCGGTCCAGGAGCGAGACCCTCCTCGGCGCTGTCGCGCCCGGCACCCCCACTCTCTTTCAGCGGTCCTGGTGGCTCGACGCCCTCGCGCCCGGACACTGGGATGCCGTCGAGGTCGTCGAGAATGGCGAGATCGTCGGGCGGCTGCCGTTCGTGCGCAAGCGGCGCCTCGGGCTCACGATCCTCTCTCAGCCAGAGCTGACGCCGTATCTCGGCCCCTGGATCAAGCCCGGTACCGGCGAGATCGATACCCAACTCGAGCGCGAGCACGAGATCCTGCACAGCCTGATCGCAGCGTTGCCGAGGTACGACGTGTTCACCCAAAGCTTTCACTATTCAATAACTCACTGTCTACCATTCCATTGGCATGGATTTTTAGAAGAGAGCTGTTACACCTACGTCATCGACGACCTGAGTGATCACGACAAGATCTGGTATGGATTTCGCGAGACTGTCCGCGGGCACATTCGCAAGGCCCAGAAACAGGTCATCGTTCGCCCCGTCGAGGACATCGAGGCTTTCATTGTGCTGAACAGAATGACCTATGAGCGCCAAGGTATCGCAGCAGCCTACTCGGCCGATACTATCCGACGCCTCGATGCCGCCTGCAGCGCGCGCGGCGTGCGGCGCATCTTTCTCGCCGAGGGCGCCGACGGCACGCCCCATGCGGCACTGTACCTGATCTGGGATTCAGAGAGCGCCTACAGCCTGATGTCCGGCAGCGACCCGCGCCTGCGCAGCAGCGGCGCGATCAGCCTGCTCAGATGGGAGGCCCTGAAATATGCCAGTCAGGTGACTCGGCGTTTCGATTTCGAGGGCTCGATGCTCCAGCCCATCGAGCGCTTCGTCCGTGCATTCGGGGCTCGCCAGGTCCAATTCGCGCATCTCAAGCGCGGTTTCACGCTCAAGGGGCAGTTGGCCTTGATAGCACATCAGATGCGCGAGTCGCGCCACCACAGGGTTGCCTAGCATGATCGAGGTCGTCACTCGTCGCCCGCCGGATCCGCAGGAGGCGCCTCAGCGCGTCCTGGAAACTCGTGCGGCGCGATGGGCCCCGTCCCCTCCCGTGCGATGGATGCCATCCTCTCCCAATGCTGACATGGCGGGAACGAGAACCGACTGCGAGCGAGACCCGTCATCACGCCCCGTGTCCTCAGAGCCGTTGCCCGGAGGTGTGGATGACGATCAAGCGGGGACACGTCTCTGCCGTCGGGTGTTGCGATGAGCCAGGTAACATCCCGCAGCTTGCTGCGGCGTCGTGGCCGTAATGAAGCGGACTGGCCGCGCCCACCCACGGATGGTCGAAAGCGGTTGCTGGAGAACGTTATGAGCGCAGGTACCATACTGTTGGCCCTTTTTGCGTTCGCGGGCGCCCTGCACCTTCTCTTCGGGGGTGTCCTGGCGCCGACGGCTACGGACGAGATGCAGATTGCTCTGGTGGCATTCGTGCAGTTTTCCGAAGCTTCTGATCCGTGGCTGCTTGGATCGGTGATCGCTTCGCGAAGACACGATCGGCCCGACGAGGCGGGCGGTATCGATCCGTCGTTGACCTTTTCGGCCTCGGCACCGGCCATCTGCAGCGCCGACGCGCCCCCCCTCTTTCAGCAGCCCTGGTGGTTGGACGCCGTCGCGCCCGGATCGTGGGACGCCGTCGAGATCGTCGAGAATGGCGAGATCGTCGGCCGGCTGCCGTTCGTGCGTCTGCGGCGTTTCGGGTTGACCATTCTCGGTCAGCCGCCGCTCACGCAGTTTCTCGGCCCCTGGGTCAAGCCCGGGATCGGCGAGGTTGATGCCCGGCTGGACAGGGAGGACGAGATCCTCGCCGGTCTCATTGAGGCGTTGCCGCCCCACGATGTCTTCTTCCAGGCCTGTCGCTATTCCATGACCAACTGCCATGCCTTTCATGCCCGTGGCTTCTCGCATGCCAACCAGTACACCTACGTGATCGACGAGCTCGACGATCACGACAGGATCTGGGCCGGGTTCCGCGAAAACGTCCGCCGCGAGATCCGCAAGGCCCAACGCGTCGTCGGGGTCCGATCTCTCGAAGACATCGAGACCTTGATCGCGCTCAACCGGATGACCTTCGAGCGCCAGGGAATGTCGCCGGCAGCGTCGGAGGATGTGATCCGGCGCCTCGATGCCGCCTGTAAGGCGCGCGGCGCGCGGCGCATGCTCGTCGCGGAAGGCGCCGACGGCGCGCCGCACGCCGCTCTCTATCTCGTGTGGGACGCGGAAAGCGCCTACTACCTGATGGGAGGCGGCGATCCGAGCCTGCGGACCAGCGGCGCGATGAGCCTGCTGATGTGGGAGGCCATCAAGTTCGCCGGCCAGGTGACCCGGCGCTTCGACTTCGAGGGATCGATGCTCAGGCCGGTCG
>DASTBR010000204.1:0-2335 GCA_035711945.1 Dehalococcoidia bacterium | reverse complement strand
CGCCGACGACAGCTACGTCGTAGATCGCGCGCTCCTACTGCTGGACGAGGCCGACGGTGTTGCCCTCCGGATCAGCGATCTGGGCGATCGTCGGGCCGTTCGGCACGTCGAACGGCTGGCTGATGATCTTGCCACCGAGGTTTTCGGCCTTCTGCAAGGATGCCCGCAGATCCATCACCTGGATGTAGAGCACTACGCGCGCGGTGCTGCTCTCGCGCATCACGCCCACCGGGCCCGGCTCCGGGCCCCCGATGCCGGCGCCGAAACGCATGATCGGCCCGTCGCTGATGTCCCAGTTGAACATCTTCGAATAAAACTCGCGCTGCTTTTCTGGCTCTCGAGCCTGAATCTCAACGGCGACCACCGGCCGCGCCCAGTCCTCAACCATCGTTCGCCCCCTTGCTTACCGGCTGCATGATCCGGCCTCCCCAGCGAAACCAGGCGATCGACCCATCCGGCGCCCGCAAGAACTCGCCGCGGCTGCCCTCGAAGGGTGCATCAAGCGCGATTACGCGATCTTCGTCGTAGAAGGCGAGACGCACCGGCGGCGGCTTGACCGGCATGTTGTCGAGCACCTGCTTGATCCGTTCGGGCGGATTGCTCGTCAAGACCAGGCAGCCGTCGCCGGCTGCCAGGTCGACCTCCGACAGCATGGCCGTGTAGTGCCCCTCGAATTCGGAAAGCTGATTATCTTCGCGACGCTGGTGTTCGCGCTGGGGTGGCTCGATCCCAGCGATCTTGTCCAGCGCGTAGTCCACGACCTTGCGGTAGACTTCTGAGCCGTGGTCGCCGTTGGTCAGCACAACGATCGCCATGCCGGCGTCCGGGGCGATGACCAAGTCGGCCTGGAAGCCGTTTGTTGAGCCGCCGTGCCCGTAGGTCCAGCGACCGTCGTACTCGTTGAGGAGCCAGGCGACGCCGACCGCTTCACAGAAGTTGCCTCCGTCCTGTTGCCTGGCCTGCATGAAGTCCATCGTCTCCCGCTTCAGCAGCCGACTTCCGTCAGGAGCGGTCCCATCACCCATGTGAAAGCGCGCATAGCGCAGCATGTCGGAGACGCTGGAGACGATCCCGCCGGCGGGGTTCATCGCCCGCGAGAGGGCGTAGCGTCGTGCCGGCTTTAGCCCGTCATCGGTCCAGATGTGGCCGATGGCGACGCGGTAGCTGATCAGCTCCTCGGCGAAGAAGAAGGTCTTCTCCATGGCCAGCGGTTTGAAGATCATGTCGCGGATGGCCTGCTCGTAGACCTGGCCGGTCACCTTCTCGATCACTCGACCCGCGATATCGAAGCCTGTGTTGTTGTAGGAGAAGACCTCGCCGACGGGCGTGAGCTGCTTGGCCTTCGGCATACTGGCGACGATCCCCGCCACAGCATCGTCGCCACGGCCGAAGTCGCCGAAGTAGTCGCCGACCCAGCCACCGACGTGCGTCAGCAGATGGCGCAGGGTTACCGCCGACGAGACATCGTCGGCGGACAGGCTGAAGTCCGGGAGGTATGCCCGTACCGGCGCGTCGAGGTCCAGCTCACCCTTCTCGACAAGCATCATCACGACCGTCGCGGTGAAGGTCTTGGTGATCGAACCGATTTGGAAGAGCGTGTCGGCCGTGACAGGCAGCGGGTTCTCGACGCTGGTCAGGCCAAAGCCAGCTGTAACTTCCTCACCCTGACCAAGAACGCCAATAGCCACACCAGGTACGTGCTTCTCTTCCATCAGCCCGGGCAACCAGGAACCAACGTCAGCCACTACGCCGGACAGCGATGCAGTCGCCGTAGCCACCGTCAACGTCCCTGGTAGACTGGCGCGCGCTTCTCAACGAAGGCGCGGCCCGCCTCGCGGAAGTCCTCGGAGCGCAGGCACTCCATCTGGCCCAGCAAGGCAAGCTCTACCGCACGGCCGTCCGGTTCGTAAGCGGCCTCGATGGCCTTCTTCGCGCCACGAATTGCCAGCGGAGGCTGTGCGGCCAGCGTTTGCGCCAGCTCCTCGACCGTTGACTCGAGTTTGCTGTCGGCAACGACGCGGTTGGCAATGCCGAGCCGCTTCGCCTTCTTGGCGCTGATCTGCTCAGCCGTGAAGGTCAGCTCCTTCGCCACGGCCGGTCCGACGAGGCGCGTCAACCACTCAGAGGCGCCCATGTCTGGGAGCAGCCCGTACTTAAACTCCAGCAGCCCGACCTTTGTCCCCTCGGCGAAGATGCGGAGGTCGCAGGCCAGGGCCAGCTGGAAGCCGGCGCCAAGGGCATACCCCCGAACAGCGGCGATCGAGGGGAAAGGCGCGGTGTGTATCCAGTAGAACGGGAGCTGCTCCGGCTTGACCATCTGCGGCGCGCCGTTATC
>DASTBR010000203.1:0-8371 GCA_035711945.1 Dehalococcoidia bacterium | reverse complement strand
TATAAACGCAGTGAGCTTTGGACTCCATCAACCTCGATGCCCTCTTCATCAGCCTCTTTTTCTTCGGCTGGCTGCTTTGCTCCGGCCTGGTCTGGTTGATCCTCGCCGCTCAACGCCGCGGCCAGGCTGCCTTCGCGACCCTGCCGGCAGCGCTGGTCTTCGGCTGCCTCTTCGCGCTGCTTCTGCCGGCCTTCGGATTCCGCGGCGGGCGGGCGCTGGCCTTGAGCTTCCCCATGGCCGCACTCGGCGGCCTGGTCGGAACCTTCGCCGTTCTGGCAGTGGGTGCGATGATGGAGCGTAGAGCCCCTGACCCGAACCATACCTCCACGTCCGGGGAACCCCAGGAAGGCTCCAGCCCGACTCTCGAAGCAGGTAACGACAAAGCATGACCCAGACAGCCCTCTCCACGATGTGGGCGGTAAAGCGCTACGAGCCGGATCAGATCACCCAATTCGCCGACGCCGCCCGGCGCTTCGGCTTCGACGGTATCGAGATCAACTACGCCTTCCCCGAGGAAGAAGTGAAAGCCCTCGTCGAGCACGAAGTCCCCGTCCTCAGCATGCACGCTCCCGCGCCCCTCGAACGTCTTGCCGACGGCAGCTGGAACCACAACCTCAACCTGGCCGACACGAATGAGGAACAGCGCCAGGAAGCTGTCCGACATCACAAGCGCACCATCGACTGGGCCGAGCGTGCCGGTGCGAAGTACGTCGTCTGTCACATGGGTGGCATCGAGACCGATATGTTCGACGAGGAGCGTCAGCTGCGTCGGATGTACGACAGTGGCTCGCGCGACGGCGAGGAAGTTGAAGCCCTCCGCCTAGCGGCGAAGGAACGGCGCGCGTCCGAGGTTCGTCCCTGGTTCGAGCAGTCGCGGCGCAGCTTCCTCGAATTGGTCGAGTACGCCTCGCCGAAAGGGATCGCTTTGGGCCTCGAGAATCGTTACCACTTTCATGAGGTTCCGAGTGTGGAAGAGACGATGGAGATGCTCGAAGAAGCAACGACTGAACAAGCCGGCTATTGGCACGATGTCGGCCACGCCGAGGTGCTCGGGCGTATGGGTCTCGGCGAGATGCACCGCTGGCTGCGTGACCTCGAGCACCGCACCATCGGCATGCACCTGCACGACGTCAAAGGCATTGGCGATCACCAGGCGCCCGGCCAGGGCGACGCCGATTGGGATTACATCAAGACATTCATCAAGCCCGATACGGCCCGCACCTTCGAGATCGGGCAGCATAATCCAGAGGAGGATGTGGCTGCCTCAATACCCTTCCTTAAGGAGCTCGGCATAGTCTGATGGCCTTGAACTTCGCCCGTGACCTCGTCTACGGCCTCTACGAGCGCAACCTGGAGCGCGACGTCAAAGCTGAGCCACTCCCGCAGCACATCGGCCTGATCATCGACGGCAACCGTCGCTTCGCACGGCGCAACGGCCTCTCCGACGTCGCCAAGGGCCACAAGCAAGGCGCCGACAAGATGGACGAGGTTCTGCAGTGGGCCGAGGAGCTGGAGATCCCCACGATCACCGTCTGGCTTCTGTCCATCGACAACCTGCAACGCCCGCAGTCCGAGCTGATGCCGCTGCTCGAGATCATCGAGCAGAAGATCGCGGAGCTAGCCGCCATGCAGGCTCGGACTGCTCATCCGCGTCGTATTCGCGGCGTTGGCAGCCTCGACCTGCTCCCCGAGAGCACACGAGAGGCTGTCGCCCTGGCCGAAGAGGCTACTGCCGAATACGGGCCGTGGGCGCTGAACTTCGCCCTGCCCTACGGCGGCCGCGAGGAAATCACCGACGCTGTGCGCCTCCTGCTCTCCGAGAGCGCCGAGCGCGGCGAATCACTCGAATCGGTAGCCGCCAAACTGAAGCCCGAAGCGATCTCGCGCTACCTGTACATGTCGGAGCACCCGGATCCCGACCTGATCATTCGTACGAGCGGCGAAGTGCGACTCGGCGGCTTCATGCTCTGGCAGAGCGTCTACAGTGAGTTCTACTTCTGCGACGTCTACTGGCCAGCCTTCCGCCGTATCGACTTCCTGCGTGCGATCCGCTCCTACCAGGCACGTACTCAGCGCCGTGGACGCTAGCCGCGGCCGTTATGGCTTTGCGACAGCCTCGGGCTGATGGTCTGCCTGTACGCAAGCGCCAACAGCCATCCTTGATGGGATAGCGGGCGAAAGGTAGCACCCCTTAAACCAACGCCCGCTGGGAGATTGAAGTGAAGGCCGAGGGCGAGGCCCACGAAGCGGAGGTCATGGCTGTTGAGGACGACGATCGAATCAGAAAGCTGATTCGGACGGTCCTCGAGGGCGAAGGCTACGAGGTCGTGTCAGCCAGCAATGGCGGCGACGCCCTGAGGCTCCTCGACGAGGCGAAGCCGCAGGTCATACTGCTCGACATGATGATGCCCGGCCTCGACGGTTGGGCGTTCCTCCGTGCAATTCGCGAGCAGGGCGTCAAGACTCCGGTGGTTCTCGTCTCGGCCATCAGCGACCTTCCCGCTGAAGCACGACGGCTCGGCGCCGACAGCCTGCCCAAGCCCTTCGCGGTGGAGGATCTGATCGCCAAGGTTGAGAAGCACGTTCGCTAGGATCCTGTTGCCCTGCGCTAGGACGCCGGGTTCTTCTGTGCCTCCAGGCGGATAGCCTCTATCAACTCTCGCGCCGGCCTGATCAGGTGCCGGGTGCGGGCGGTCAAAATGCCGTAGGAACGCGGCGGAAACCGGAAATCCAGCTCGACGGTGTCCACGCCATTTAGCCCCTTCGCGACGAAGCTCGGGACGATCGCTACGCCCAGCCCCAGAGCAACGAACTCTCGGATCACCTCCCAGCGCTGCAGGTCCATTCCGATCTGCAGGCTTAGCCCCTGCGCACGGAAGGCCTGTTCGATCAGCCTCCGCGTCGATGAATGGCTGTCGGGCACCAGCAAGGGGTACGGCGAAATTTCTTCGAGTGTTAATGGTTTCGGTCGCCCAAGGGCATGGCCGGTCGGCACAACGACCACCAGGCGGGCGCTCAAAATCTCGTCGTAGGCCAGATCGGCTGGGATCCCCGACGCCGACGTAATGCCGAGGTCGGCAGTGCCGGCACGGACCGCCTCCACGACCTCAGGCTTGAGCGCACTGGTTACGGTAACGCTGACCGCTGGCCGCCTGGCTCGGAAGGCAAACAGCGCCGGCGCGAACAGGCTCAGCAACAGTTGCTGTCCTCCGACTACGCGCAGCTCCTGGGGCGCCACCCGCGACATCTCTTCTTTGAAGCGCTGCGGCAGCCTGTGCAACTCCTCGACCGTTCCCGCCGTGAGCTCCAGCAATTTCTCGCCGGCCGGCGTGAGATTGACGCCACGTGGTCCCCCGAGGCGCACGAAGAGCGGATGGCCCAGTTGCTCCTCGAGCTCGCGAATCCGGCGACTCACCGCCGGCTGGTCGCTGCCCAGCGCCTCGGCCGCCCGTGAAAAGTTCAGCAGTTGTGCTGCCTGGTAGAAGGTCGAGAGATGAGTGAGCCCGATCGGCCGGTCATGCACCGACGTCATGGCTGCCATGTCGCAATATGCATTGGTCAAATCGTATCCGGCCCGCGCACGATGAGGCGATGGCTTTCGACGACGGGTCCCCGGCGACCGGCGTTGCCCCCACTGGAACCATCGATCAACTCGTCCCCGCGTCGCTGCGGCGCGCGCTCGCGATCGTCGCAGCGGTTCTACTTTTCGTCTTCGCCCTGAAGCTCCTCCAGGCCGGTGCCCGTGGCTTGAGCCCACTTCTCGATGCACTGTCGGTCGATAGCGTTACGAGCAGTCTCGGCTTCGGTTGGTTGGGAGCGTACATCGTCCTCAGCGGATCTCCAGTGGCGGCGATCGCCATGGCACTTTATGGCGGTGGTGAACTGGCGCAATCCGAGGCGTACGCCATGCTTCTTGGCTCTCGTTTCGGAGCGTCCATGGTAGTGCTTGTGGTTGGTGTACTGGCGTTCTTTCGCGGGCGCGATCGAAGCTCTGACGGCGTCTACATAGGCGTCACAGCCCTGATCACTACATTCACCCAGTACCTGCCGGCTCTCTTCCTCGGCCTCCTCCTGCTCGAAGAGGGCTGGATCGGGGACCGCGAGATCGTCGGTACCGGAGAGATCGAGTCGCTGCTCGACAGCACCTACGGGCCGCTCGTTGACGAAATCCAGAGGCTGCTCCCAGATCTGCTCCTGTTTATCATCGGCGCCCCGCTGTTGATCGTTGCCTTTCAGTTGTTCGACAGCGCGCTTCCCGGACTGGAGCAGGAGACGATGCAGCACCGGCGGCTAACAGTGCTGCTTCACCATCCCCTGTCGATGTTTGCCCTCGGCCTGCTGGTTACTGCCGTGACTCTTTCCGTATCTCTTTCGCTAACGCTGCTTGTTCCGCTTGCGATGAAGGGTTACGTACGTAAAGAGCGAGTCATTCCCTACGTGATGGGAGCCAACATCTCGACGTGGATCGATACGCTGTTGGCGGCATTCCTGGTCGCGCGACCCGGAGCGCCAGAGATCGTTCTGACGGCGATCATCTCGGGGACTCTGGTTTCGGTCGTCCTGCTAGTGGGTTACCCGCTGTATTCCCGGCTGGTCCGCGCCCTTACGGACATCGCCATGAACGGGCGCGCCAGCCTCCTGGGTTTTGTGGTCCTGATCGTGGCCGTGCCAGCTTTGCTGCTCTTCGTCGGGTAATGCAGAGGGCCTGCCTTGGGCAGGCCCTCTGGTGAGCGGGTGTTGCGGTCGAGCTAGCGCATCATCCCGGCTGGGATGCCTGACTCCTTCCGGCTCCGCCACTGCTCGGCCATCCGATCAAGCCTGGCCTTCTCGACCTTCTTGATCTTCTTGAACATCTCGTTTTCTTCTTCCTGGATGTGGTGTTCCACGTTCTCGCGCAGCACCATCATCTTCGCCTTGTAGGTGGGATCGCCTGGGTTCATTCCCTGGACCTCCTTCATTAGAAGGTCGGCGACATGGTGCTCTTCTTCGGCCTCGTGATAGAGGTCCTCGTCCTGCCGTTGCAGGTCCGGATAGACGATGGCCTCTTCGAGCTTCGTGTGCAGCTCGAGCTCTGAAAGGATCTTATGGCCGACAGTCGCAGCCTGCTGCGGGCTCCTCTCCACGTCCTTCTCGAACTGCTTGAACATCCTCTTGACCTCGTCGTGGTCCTTTTTCAGGAGGTTCAAGATTTCCGGCTGGCTGCTGTTGGTGGCTCGAGTTGCTCGCGAGCGGGTCGACGTGGATCGTGCCCTGGCCGAGGCCGTCGCGCGAGTCTTGGCCGTCGTCGAGCGCGACCCCTTGGCGGTAGCGCGCGAGCGGGTTGATGACTTCTTGGTCTGCTTGGTTGGCATGATTAATTCCTCCCGATGATGATTCCCGTTCCGCTATGTTGTCGGGCGGGAATTGCAGCCCCGTAACAGCCGGTCGCGCCTGCCCATCATTCACTGCGCATTATTTCGCAAAGAGCTGCCACTAGAATGCGCCGAGGAGGGATCGTGCCGGCGAGCAATGGCAACGGCCTGAGGCGAAGCCTTGAAGCGTGGAACAGCGGCCCTGTCGCCGCTGCGCTCAGCCGCAGCGGCGAGCGGGATGAGATCTTCGCAACCTCCGCCGGGCCGACCGAACGCCTCTACACGCCGCTGGACATCGTCGAGCTCGACTACGAGCGTGATCTCGGCTACCCCGGCGACTATCCGTACACGCGAGGGGTGCAGCCGACGATGTATCGCGGACGCCTCTGGTCGATCCGCCAGTACGCAGGCTATGGTACTGCCCGCGAAACGAATGAGCGCTTCCGGTTCCTGCTCCAGGAGGGTCAGCCCGGCCTGTCCGTAGCGTTCGACCTGCCAACCCAGCTTGGTTACGACTCAGACCATCCGGCCGCCGAGGGCGAGGTGGGAAAGGTGGGCGTCGCCGTCGATTCGCTACGGGACATGGAGGTGATGTTCGATCAGATCCCCCTCGATCAAGTTTCCACCTCGATGACCATCAACGCCCCCGCCTCGGTCCTTGTCGCCATGTACATCGTTGCCGGGGAGAAGCAGGGAGTTTCTCACGATCAGATCCAGGGCACAGCCCAGAACGACATCCTCAAGGAGTATGTGGCGCGCGGGACCTACATCTACCCGCCGCGTCCCTCACTGCGCCTCGCAGTCGACCTCATGGCCTATTGCGCCGCCGAGGCGCCTAAGTTCAACAGCATCAGTGTCAGCGGCTACCACATTCGCGACGCCGGCTCCACGGCCGTCCAGGAGATCGCCTTCACCTTTGCCAATGCCATCGCATACATCGAGGAGGCTCAGCGCCGCGGCGTCGCCGTCGACGAAGTTGCCCCGCGCATTTCCTGGATCTTCAACACCCAGAACAACTTTTTCGAGGAGGTCGCCAAGTACCGCACGCTCCGTCGGCTCTGGGCGCGCCTGCTCAAGGAGCGGTTCGGAGCGAAGGATCCGCGGTCGTGGATGCTGCGCACCCACGTCCAGACAGGCGGCGCAACGCTGACTGCGCAGCAGCCTGAAAACAACATTGTGCGGGCGACCATCCAGGCCCTTGCCACGGTGCTGGGCGGCGTGCAGTCGCTCGCCCTGTCCTGCTACGACGAGGCGCTGGCCCTTCCGACCACTGACGCCCAGCGGATGGCTGTGCGCACGCAACAGATCATCGCTCACGAGTCGGGTGTCACGGACACGGTCGACCCGTTGGCCGGGTCGTATTTCGTCGAAACTCTGACCAACCAGCTCGAGGAGAAGTCACGCGCGCTGATCAACCGCATCGACGACCTCGGCGGCGCAGTTGCCGCGATCGAGAGCGGCTACATGCAGCAGGAGGTCCAGGAGTCATCAGTGCGCTGGCAGAACGAAGTCGAATCGGGCCAGCGGACGATCGTTGGCGTCAACCGCTTCCAGGTCGAGGAAGAGCCCGAGGTCGGCATCTTCCGCCCAGATCCGCAAACGGCAGAGGCTCAGGTTGCCCAGCTCAATGCACTGCGTGCGGAGCGGGACGCCAAGGCTGTTGAGGCGGCCCTCGCCGGCCTGCGTGCAGCCTCAGGCGATGAATCGCAGAACCTGATGGAACCAATCATGGCAGCGGTGCGCGCCTACTCTACCGTTGGCGAGATATGCGGCGTTTTACGCGAGGAGTGGGGCGAATACAGCGCCGCCACCGCGGTTTGAGACTTCAGAGGACATAGCGCCAGCGAGCCCGGAAGATAAGAAACGTCTATCGTCCGCGCGGGGCTCGATAACACAACCTTTTCGTCAGATAGTCTCGTGACAGGTAGTTCTCCAATTCTTCCTTGGGAGTTCGCTTGATGGGTACAGCACTGAACGGCAAAGTTGCGCTGGTCACCGGCGCCTCACGCGGACTCGGGCGCGCTATCGCACTCGAGCTCGGCAGGCAAGGCGTGAAGGTGGGCGTTAACTACAACAGCACTCCCGATGGCGCCGAGGCCACTGCCAAGGAGATCAACCTCGGTGAAAGCAAGGCAATCGCCGTCAAGGGAGATGTCGCAAGCTTCAGCGATTGCGAAGCAATGGTGCAACGGGTAGTCGAAGAGCTGGGACCGGTCGACATCCTGATCAACAACGCCGGGTTTAACAGGGACCGAACCCTGCGGCGGATGTCGGTCGAGGAATGGGAGGCCGTCATCAACACCGACCTCAACTCCGTGTTCTACTGCACCAAGCTTGTGCTCGACGGCATGGTTGAGCGACAGTACGGCCGGATCATCAACATGGCCAGCATCATCGGCCAGATGGGAAACGTCGGACAGTCTAATTACGCAGCTGCCAAGGCAGGCATAATTGCCTTCACCAAGTCAGCGGCGCAGGAGCTGGCCCGTTTCAACATCACGGTTAACGCCCTGACACCCGGCTTCATCGAAACAGACATGCTTGCCGGCGTTCCCGAGGAGCCAAAGGCCGCTCTCCTCGCCCGCATCCCGCTCGGCCGCTTCGGCACCCCCGAAGAAGTCGCCACCCTCGTGAGCTACATCCTGACCGACGGTGATTGGATCACCGGGCAGCAGTTCAACATCAACGGCGGCATGTACATGAGCTACGCCTGATCCTCAGGAAGTCCGCCGCTAGACTTTCCGAGGATGGCCCGCCTCGCTCTCGTCGCAGCTCTCACCGTCCTGGCAATTTCGGCATGTGGTGGAGATGATCCCGACGATCGCGAGCAGGTCGAAGAGGTGACTGGCCTCTTCTTTGAAGGGCTTGTCGACGGCGATTGCGACAAGATCTCCGACTCGCTGGCGCGGGAGGGCCAGATCCCCGAGGGCCAGTGCCGCGACTTCATCCGCGGGCTTGAGGAGGACTTCGCGGCCGCCGTCTCCGTCAGCTTCGGCGGGACGCTTGATGAGTTCGAGCTC
>DASTBR010000202.1:0-6332 GCA_035711945.1 Dehalococcoidia bacterium | reverse complement strand
GCCGAGTTCTCGACAGGTTGATCTGTGTCGAACAGCAGGATGTCCTGTGTACCCGTGCCAATGTCAACCGCAAGTATCCTCATGCCACTTTGATCATCTAGATTGCGCGGAAACCCTGCCACATCCGCGTCCGTCTTACCGATGACATCGGCGAAATGTCGAGAACCGCAACGCCGGGCCGTCGAACTTATGCGACCGGGAGTTCCGGTTCGTAAAGGAGGGCTTAATGCCTCAATACATGTTGACGATCTGCTACCACCCAACGGCGCCACCCGATCCCAACGCTCCTCCGTCCAGGAAGTCTGAACACGAGGCGCTTAGCGCGCAGTTGCGAGAGGAAGGCACCCTCCGGGGTGGTGGAGGCCTCATGCCACCCGAGGTCGTCCCACCGATCAGACTCCGAGCTGGAAAGGTGATCGATGGTCCCTTCGCAGAGTCCAAGGAACTCCTCGGCGGCTACTACGTCGTGGAGTGCAAGGACGCCGAGGAAGCCAAAGCGATCGCGGCTCGCATACCGATCAACCGTGGCGATTGGATCGACATTCGCCAGCAGATGGATTGAGACGGAAGGAGCGACTGCCTTGCCCATTTACATGCTGAACATTTGCTACGACCCGACCGCGCCGCCGAGCGGACCTTCGAAACAGGCCAAGCACGCTGAGCTTGAAGCCGAGCTTCGCGAACAGGGCGTCTACGAAGGAGGCGCCGGACTATTCCCTGTCGGATACCTTCCAGCTCTGCGCCTGCGCGGCCAAAAGGCTTTGGATGGCCCGTTCGCTGAGACCAGGGAGGCCCTCGGTGGCTTCTTTCTCGTCAACTGCAACAGCCACGAGGAGGCGAGGGCGATCGCCGAGCGCATCGCTGTTGACGAACGCAGCTGGGTCGAGATACGCCAGGTCGGCATCTGGCGACCAAAGTGATGCTGCGCGTATAACGGCTCCATGCTCTTCACGAGTGAGCAGGTCGCGGGTATACGCGACGGTCGGATCACGCTCACCTTTCGCCGCTGGAAACGGCCCCAAGCTCGCGCCGGTCGGTTCCAGCGCACCGCCGCAGGGATGATCAAGATCGACTCGGTCGATGTCGTTCTAGCTAGGCAGATCTCTGACCAGGACGCCCGCGGAGCCGGCTTCGATTCAAGGGCCGCGCTTCTGGACTGGATCGAGGGCGATGAGCACGTGTACCGCGTGGCGTTTCATCGGGAAGGCGAGGACAAGCGTGCGGTGCTCCAGCAGACCCTACCGTCCCGCGCCGAACTTAACGATCTCCATCAGCGCCTCGCTCGGATGGACGACGGTAGCCCGCGCGGCGCTTGGACGCTGGAGACGCTGAAGCGAATTCGAGCTAACCCGGGCCTGCGGGCCGCTAACCTCGCCGCTGGCGTCGGCGTCGATACCCAGGTCTTCAAGAAAGACGTCAGGCGGCTAAAGGCGCTCGGCCTGACGATCAGCCTGGAGGTCGGTTACCGGCTATCGCCGCGCGGTGAAGCCGCGCTCGATTACTTGCTGTCGCGGAGGACGACGATGGCCCAGCCGGCCAGTCCCGGGTAGAACTCCGCCATGGCCTCACGCGCCCGTCCGTCGACCCAGTAGCGGACTGACGGCTCCTTCCGCACGTTGCGGAGCCAATCGGAGCGTCCCCCGCGGTAGGTGCCAACCATCGCACCGCCCTGAAAGAAGAGTGCCTGTAGCGCGGTCTCGTGCTTCTTGCCGCTAACGCGGCCTGTTGTCTCGAGCACTGTCAGGCCGGCAGGCAGCAGGGACGATGAACCAAAACCCAGGCGAATACAGGGCTTGGTTAATGAGTTAAGAACGCGAAAGCCACCTGATTCAATCTCTCGCGCTGAGGCCATAACGGCAGCGTATCACATCTAGCTGCGAAATGCAGCTAGTGGACCCGCTCGCCAGTCTGCCGCCTGAACTGGTCAGTGCCAACCGCAAGGCAGACCAGCGACACGAAAGCCAGTATGCCGATCGACGCCAGGACCTTCGCCTCCCACCCGTCAATCACCAACGTGCGTATCGACTCGATGGCGTACGTTACCGGATTGGCACGAGCTGCCGCTTCCATCCAGCCTGGCATTTCCTCCAGCGGTACAAACGCGCTGCTTACAAACAAGAGGGGTAGCGTGATAAAGCCCGTTATTGCGAAGAACGTACCGTGGCCCGGCACCCAGTAAGCAAGACCGACAAACGCCGACGTCACCGCTAGGGTCAACAGACCAGCGGCGACCAGAATCACAAGTACTCCAGCTATGCCAGTCTCAAACTCGACGCCCATGATCAGCGCTGTCACCAGCAAGAGAATGGTTTGTACCGTACCCAGCGCCAGCTCGAAGACAAAGCGGCTGACGATCACCGAGCTGCGACCAATCGGCATGCTCATCATCTTGTCCAGGTAGCCCTGCTCCTTGTCCCACATCAGCGGCATCGCGCCGGCTACACCCCCGCTGACGACGGTGAAGACGATGATCCCCGGCAGCATGAAGCCGAGGTAGTCGCTCGTTCCGATGACGTCTTCGTCCACTGCCCTCCCCACGGCGGTGCCAAAAAAGGCAAGCCAGATAGCCGGCTGGATAAGGCTGAAAATGAGGTTCAGCCGCTCGCGGATCAGCATGATGTACCAGCGACGGGTGAGCGCCAGCACTTCCTGCACCCATTGACCTACACTCGCTGACTCCCGCCCAGCGGCAGCGAAGTCGCTTAGCCTTCCCGTCCTGAGAGCTTCGTCTGCCTTCATGCCGCCGCCTCTCCTTCCTCGCGTAGCTCTCGCCCGGTGTGCATCAGAAATACATCGTCGAGCGTCGGTTGACTGTAGGTCACACGACCCAGCTGCAGTCCACGCTCGAGCGACAAGCGCATCACCTCCGGAAGCGCCACTGCAGCGTCGTCCACATAGATATGCAGCTCACCCTCAGCCAGCTCGGAAATGCTCTGCACCCATTGCTGACCCTCGATGGCCTCCCGTACCTCGGCCACGGATTCCGTAACTACCTGGACCACATCTGCGCCCACCGCTCGCTTCAGCTCGTCCGGCGACCCCATCACGATCTCTCGGCCATGGTCGATGATCGTCAGCCGATCGCAGAGGCGGTCCGCCTCATCGAGGTAGTTCGTCGCCAGGAGCACGCTCATTCCCTCGCCCACAAGTTCCTTAATGTACTCCCACATTCGGTGGCGCGACTGGACATCAAGGCCCAGCGTAGGCTCGTCGAGAATCAATAGCTCCGGCCGGTGCAGCAGGCCGCATGCAAGGTCCAGACGCTTCTTCTGGCCGCCCGAGTAGGCCATCCAGTTCACATCAGCCTGTGGAAGCAACCCCACAAGGTCGAGGACGTACTCGGCCCGCGCTCGGCACTCGCGAGGTGGGACGTGGTACAGCGCCGCCTCGATCTCTACACACTCGCGGCCCGTCAACAAGCCTCGCCATGCCACCATCTGCATCACGTAGCCGATTCGCCGGCGAACCTCGCCGGGCTCTTTCAGTACGTCGAAACCACAAACGTGGGCGCTGCCGCCGCTGGGTGCAAGCAACGTCGTTAGCATCCGCATCGTCGTGGTCTTGCCGGCCCCGTTTGGACCCAGCATGCCAAAGACCTCGCCGCGCTCAACGCGCAGCGTCAGACCGTCGACCGCGGTGTGACTGCCGAACAGCTTTGTCAGGCCATGGGTCTCGATGACAAGCGAGTCGCTCACCCGGCCGCTCCCGCCTCGTCCATCGCAGCAAGGACACGTTTCGGCGCCGTCATCCGGTAAGCCTCTTCGATCAGTCCGCTGACTACGTCCCAGTCCAGCGGACCGTCCAGATGCACGCCCACCCAGCCCAGGTGTCCGACGTAGGGAGGGCGAAAGTACACGCTGGGCTCGGATTCGGTGAGCACCTCTTGGGCGCCCTCCGGCGCCTTGCACCAGAGGTCAACGCGGCCGCTGCCGTGATGGTTGTCCTCGTACTGGGCAAAGATCTTGTCCCGCACCCTGAAGGTTGGAGTATGCCCCCAGGAAAGCTTCTCGCTGGTCTCCGGAAGGGCGAGGCAGATCTCGCGCACACGCTGCAAGGACGGCCGTTCCATGAGCTCTTCGAGGAATCCCGGGTCGCTACGGTCCATAGGCAAGATGATCACAGACACTGCGAGAGCTCGCATAGGAAGGAATTTACCTGTCGATCCGGTCGGCGATGCTCGCTAGGAGTCCGGATCCAGCTCAGCCCGCTCCTTCAATCGCGACAGGCTCTTTTCCATCAACGGCGCGAAGCCCTCGAGCCACTCGACGTAGATCTCAGCCATGGGACGAGCGTCGATAGTGTAGTGCCACTCGCGTCCCACCTCGCGGGCCTGGACAAGCCGCGCCCGGCGGAGCACACTCAGATGCTTCGAAACGGCCGGTCGGCTGACGCGAGGAAATCGTGCGGCTATCGCGCCGGCGGTCATACCAGGCTCTTCGCGCAGAAGCTCAAGGATCGCCCGCCGGGTCGGGTCGGCCAGCGCTGAGAAAGCGTCCTTACGCTTCGACAATCGCTCGCAGCGCCTCCAGCTGTCTCAACGTCCACCCAGCCTCAAAACCATTCAGGGTCTCCGCCGGACTCTCGCCCGTGCGCTCGAAGCCATGGTGGAAAAGCTCCACGACTGTACCACCAGACGCCTCGGTCAGCCGGAAGGTCATCAGCGACGGCGCCTGCCAGCCGTGCTCGTACCAGTCGTTCTCAAACGTAAGCTCGCTTGGTGGGTCGAACACTACGATCTTTCCTCCAAACAGCAGCCGCTCGCCCTCGTACTCGCCGGCATCCGTTTCGACAATCCCGCCGACACGCGGCTCGTACTTCGTCAGCTTATGCCCCGTGCCAAACCAGGCCTGCATCCGTTCGAGACTCTCGAACTCCTGCCAGACCCGCTCGGCGCTCGCCTTGACCCAGATGCTGCGGCGTACTGCCAGTGGACCAATCTCCGTTGCCAAGTGATTGCCTCCTTCTGAAACCGACGGGTTACATGTAACCGAATGGTAGCACATTGCGCCGCGTGTTTGGTCGGGGACGACAAGCACTGATCTCAGACGATCCTGACGCGGACCTCGTGCAGAGAGTTATTCCCGTACCCCAGCCGGTTCCACTCCGGCTGCTCCGGCTGGCTCTGACCGGTCTGGTCCGTCGCGCGCGCCCGGATCGTCGTTTCGCCGGGCTGATCGACGCGCTTGATGAGCTCCCACCATTGCCAGCTGTGGCCCTTGCGCTCACCCACCAGTCGCGCCTCCTCCCAGGGCCCGCCGCCAATACTGACCTCGACCCGGGCAATCGACGTAGCGCCCGACCAGGCCACTCCGCGGATCGCGAGCTCGCCGAGGATCTCCTGTCCGTCGGCTGGCTCGGTGATCAGGCTGCGAACTCTCTGCAGCGTTACCGGCTCCTCGACTGTCTTGCCATTCCTTTGCCACTCGTAGAAATAGGTGTCGGCTTGGAAGTGGCCTCGGAACGGCTCCGCCACAACTTCAATGTCAGTCAGCCACTTCACCGACGTCATCCCATACCAATCGGGAACGATAAGGCGCAGGGGATAGCCGTGCTGGATCGGAAGCTCCTCACCGTTCATGGCATAGGCAAGGAGAGCCTCCGAATTCCGTGCTTCGTCCAGCGTGAGGCTTCGCTCGTAGTGGGTCGCTTCTGGGCGGGTTTTCACATTGCCGCTGTCAGCCCCTCTGAAGACCACCTCGGTCGCCCCAGCTTTCAGCCCGGCTCTATGCAGCACCTCGGACAGTGGGACGCCTGTCCACTCGGCAGTGCTGACGGCGCCCAGGTTCCACTTCTCTCCGTCGATCGGCGGATCGAACCGCGAGCGGCCGTTACCCGCGCACTCCAGCGTGATAAACAGCGTCTCGGAGCGCATGTTTTGGATCTCGCGCAGAGCCAGGCGTAGCGGCCGGTCGACGAGCCCGCCCACTGTCAGTCGCCACATCGTGGAATCGAAATTCGGGATCTGAAAGTGGTTCCGGACATAGAAGTGCGCGTTGGGCATCACAACGCCGCCAATCAGCGCCGGTATCGAAGTCTCGCAGTTCAGAGGATGTGCGCGGTGCACCACCAGGCCCGCTTCGATCGCACGCTGACAGGCTTCTTCCGGGTCGAGTGCTGGTACGGAGTCATCGACAACGGGCGCAGGTTCGCCGCAGCCCCCGCTGGCCACAACGCCGGCGCAGGTAGAAGCCGCGTAGACGTCGACGCTCCCGGCCATAGCGAACGGCTTCATGAACTCGCGCACGCGGCTGTCGTCGCTTGCCTTGACGATCATGTAGAGCGTGTGCTCTCCCTGCACGACGGCCTCTCCCTGGATCTCGATGCCGTGCTCC
>DASTBR010000201.1:0-13152 GCA_035711945.1 Dehalococcoidia bacterium | reverse complement strand
CCGGCGCGGTCAGGCAGCGAACAGTACACCGAACAATTGGGCGAAGCGATCGGCACTTTGTTTACCCGCCAGGATTTCTCGATAACCGGCAACATGACGCGCGCTCTGCGCGCGGCCCACGACCACCTTCGTGACTGGAACCGCACGTCGATGCCCGATGAGCAGGTTGGGGCTGGCGTCAGCCTTCTCGTCCTCCGCGAGGATGTCGGTTACTTGGCCCAGGCCGGGCCGAGCATTGCCGTCTACGGCGACGGCACCAGGGCTCAGCGCTTCAGGCCGTCGAACGGCAGCCTTCAGGACGCCGTCGGTCTCGCCAATGAGCTGCGGCCCTCTATATCGCGCTTTGAGCTCGGGCTCGGCGAGAGCGTACTCCTCAGCGGCAGCGCGCTCGTCGCTTCGTTGCAGGAAGAGCACGGGCCCGCTCTGCTCGGCATGGACCCTGAAGAAGCGCTCGGCCAGGTCTACGTCATGCTGAAAGAGCAGCAAAACCTCGGGGCGATCTTGATCTCCCATGTCGCTTCGGGTGCACTGCATCCTCCATCCCCCGAGTCGTACACCGAGGTTCCGCCCGAGGGCGAGGTCATCGAGGACTCAATCTACGAGGCGCCCGCCGAACAGGCTGCTCCACAGCCCGGCCCTTCGCGCGACCCCTTCGCCCGCTAGTTGCTGGTCCTCGGCATCGAGACGAGCTGCGACGAGACTGCTGTCGCGCTCGTCGAGGACGGTAAGCGCATACGCGCTAACGTGATCGCCTCTCAGGCCGAGCTCCACGCGCACTGGGGTGGTGTGGTCCCGGAGCTGGCCGCGCGCCACCACCTGGAAGCCATACTGCCGGTGATCGAGAAGGCGCTTGACGACGCCGCGCTCTCGGCCAACCAGTTGGATCTCATCGCGGTCACGGCGGGGCCCGGCCTCGCCGGCGCCCTCCTCGTCGGTCTCAACGCCGCCCGCGCCCTCAGCTATGCCTGGGATGTCCCGCTAATCGGTATCAACCACCTGGAGGCTCACGTCTACGCCAACTGGCTCGACGATGCCGGCGATGAATCCCCGTCTCTTCCAGCGGTCTGCCTGATCGTCTCCGGCGCCCACTCCGATCTTGCCCTGATGGACCGGGATCGAGCCTTCTCGCGCCTCGGCAGGACGCTCGACGACGCCGCCGGCGAGGCGTTCGACAAAGTGGCGCGACTCCTCGGCCTCGGCTTCCCCGGCGGACCGGCAATCGAGAAGGTGGCCCAGGGCGCTGGCATCGCCGAACTGCCCGATCTCCCTCGCGCATGGTTAGAGGGCAGCGACGATTTCAGCTTTAGCGGGCTCAAGACCGAAATGCTGAAACAGGTACGCTCCAGCAATCTGACCCAGCAGCGCGTGCGCGACCTCGCGTCTGCCTTTCAGGAATCGGTCGCCGACGTCCTCAGCGCTAAGGCGGCTCGGGCCGCCCGCCGCCTGGACGCCCGCTCGGTCCTCCTTGCCGGCGGTGTCGCCGCCAATCGCCGGCTCAGAGATCTGCTTCAGCAGCGCTCGCCTGTCGGTCTCCGCGTACCACCGATCAGCCTTTGCACCGACAACGCCGCCATGGTCGGCGCCGCCGCCTTCTACCGCTGGCAGGACGGTGACCGTGCCACGCTCGCTCTCGACATCGATCCGGGGCTGGCGCTTGGCAGCCGCCCGGCGGCATAGTCGCCATCGTGAGATCTTCTCGGGCCAGAACTTTACTTGCTCTAACCACTCGTCGGCTCGCTCTGCCCGCCCTGGTTCTCTTCGGACTGTCACTGCTGGCGGTCGCTTGCGGCGACGACTCCGAAGGAGATGCTTCATCCGCTGGCGACGGTAGACCGGCATCGCCGAGCTTCGCAACCACACGTGGCTTCGAAATGGGCTTTGGGCACGTCCAGGCGGAACGCTCGATCGAAGGCTACGAGGAGCCCTTTCGCCTCGCCGGAGAGCACGGTGAGCTCATCCTTCTCCAGCGTGGTCCCAGCTGGGCGAGCTTCCTGCCGGGTGGCGCTCCTGACGACAGCCTGACCGAAACAATCCGGACTGATCTCGAGCTCGCCGAGCAGCACGGGGTCGCGATTTACCTGGCAGTCGATCCGACCGACCCAACAGACCGCGGCCGTCTGTTCAGTCCTCCGTCCGAGCTGGTTGATAGGGACTTTCGCGACGAGCTAGTACGGCAGGCCTATCTCGGCTACGTGCGCTACCTGGCCGAGAGCTACCAGCCGCGCTACATGGCACTCGCCGTCGAGGTTAACCTCATGGCCCGCAGCAACCGCGAAAACTACGACGCCTTCCTCGCCACGTATGAGACCGCGTATGCCGCTGTAAAGGAGGCGTCACCCTCCACGGCCGTCTTCGTAACCTTCCAGTACGAGGCTCTCAAGGGACTGCCACCCTCAGGCGAGAGCGGTCGCATCGGCTGGGAAATCTTCGACGACTTCCAGAATCTCGACCTGATTGGCCTCGGCACCTATCCCGGCTTCAGCTTCAATTCCCAGGCCGAGATTCCGGCGGATTACTACGACGAGGTCCTTAGCCACACGGATCTGCCGGTCGCCATCGCCGAGGTTGGCCTTAACTCATCGCAACAAACGCCCATTCAGTCCGACGAGGAAGACCAGCGTCAGTTTCTCGTCCGCGTGCTTGCCGACGCCGATCGCCTGGGCTTTGCCTTCGCGGTCTGGTACGCGCCGGCCGACCCGTCGTACGAGTTGCCCCCGCCGTTCAACTCCTTGGCTTCCATCGGCCTCATTAGGCCCGACGGCAGCGAGAAGCCCTCCTGGTCCGAATGGGTGACAGTGGCCGAGCTCGGCTTCACCGCCGCCAACAACACGCCCGATGCGGGCGCTCAGCCTGATGGAACCGCTGAGCCTGGTACCTCGGCGACTACGCCGACGCCCTCAGCGCCTTAGCGGACTGCTCCTCAACCCACAGGAACGCGGCCCACTCTGAGGCGATCGTGACCGGCCTTCCGTTGACCGTGACGTCCAGAGCCTTGCCCATTGGTCCCCGGCTCTGAATCTCGATCGTGGCGCCGGGCCTGAAACCCTCGCGCTCGTAGTAGGTCATCAGCTCGCCGTTGTCCTCGGCGATCTCCGAGATCCGCTTCACCACGACCGACTGTCCGTCTTCGATCTCGGTCAGTCTGTGTGAGTTTGTGCTGCGTGCGTCCGGCGAGATGGGGTTCCCATGCGGACACGAGCTGGGGTAGTTCATGCTCTGCGCCAGCTGCTCGGCGACAAGGTCGGAGACACCATGCTCCAGGCGATGGGCTTCCGTGTGCGCAGTCGCCCAGTCGAGCTTTAGTACATCGGTTAGCCAGCGCTCGATCAGCCGGTGGCGTCGCATCAGCTTGTCGGCAACCTCCTGGCCACTGACCGAAAGGCGGTACTCGCGACCTTCGTCGTGAATCACGTAACCATCGCGCTGTAGGCGCTTGAGAGTTTCTCCAGCCGAAGGCAGAGAGATTTCAAGCCGCTCCGCGATCCGCGCCGGAATCGACGGGATCTGGTCGTCTCGCAGCGTCGCAATGGCGATCAGACAGTCCTCGACAGGGCCCGTCAGCGAAGGGGCCGTTTTCATCTGGTCAGGGTAGCATCGGGGCCTTCTCTGCCGGCCCCTAGTCCATGTAGATCCCGCCGTCCACGCTTAGGGTCTGCCCGGTGATGTAAGTGGATCGTGGTCCCGCGAAGAACACGATCGCGTCGGCGACCTCGTCCGCCGAGCCGGCCCGTCCTAACGGGATGAAGCCACGGAACGCATCGGGATTGCCCTCGGCCGCCTTCATCACGTCGTCCACTCGGTAGGTGGCGGTCAACCCAGGGGCAACGCAGTTGACGTTAATGTCGTAGCGCGCCAGCTCAACGGCGAAGTAGCGGTTCAGCCCGATGATCCCCGCCTTGGACACGCCGTAGGCGCCCGTGTTGGCAGATGCCCGTTGGCCGGCCACCGATGAGATATTGATGATTCGGCCACCATTGCCCTGCTCGATCATCTGCATTGCCGTGTACTTGGATGCGTAGTACGAGCCGGTCAGGTTGACGTCGATGATCAGCCGCCACAGATCGTCGTCCAGCTCGACGAATGGCACACGGTCGTTACCTTTCGCCGCGGCAGCGTTGTTGACCAGGATATCGACGCTGCCCAACTCAGAGGAGGCCTGCTTCACCATCTCCTGCACGGCCGCGGAGTCGCGGACGTCAACCACCATGGGGAGTGCCTTGACGCCCTGGGAACGGACCTCGTCGGCAACGCTCTCGATGTCACGCCAGCCCGCCGCCTTCTCGTCGTCGGGGTAGCGCTCGGGATCGCGGCCGGTCCCCGTCATGACCACGTTGGCGCCCTCGGCTGCTAGCGCGATACAAGCCGAGTGGCCGATGCTGCGCATCCGCCCTGCGCCGGTGACGATCGCGTTCTTTCCGGTCAGCTCGCCCACTGCCTACTCTCCCGATCCCCACGGCTCGGGGGCCGGCAGCACGTCTGTCGCCGGGTTGAGGAAGCCGGCGTCCGCAAAGCCTTCGGCCGTATCGGCCACGAAGGAGCGGATCAGCCAGTCCAGCTCCTCGGTCTGATCAAAAGACAGGAAGAAGAACCAGCGATGCTCACCCGCAGCATCGCCGAAGTCCGGATCTTCGATATTGAGGATCGCCGTAGCGAGCAGGTCATAGCCGTCGCCGCGCGGGCCAACCACCAGTACCCGCATCTCGCCACTGCCGGTCGCGTCGGACGCGCTCTCATCGATCGCGTCGAGCAGCGAGCCTACGAAGCTCACGTAGTCGTCAAGCGACCGCACGACGTTCTCCCCCTGGGCCGCGCTTGTGATGTAACCCGTCAGAGTTGCGACGTCTGAGCACTCCGGAAACTGCTCGACGCCGACGTCTTCGCAGTTAATCTCCTGCTCGAGGCTCAGCTCACCGATTGTCTCGGCATCGCCCGCCACCAGCGCGTTAGCGACCTGCACCGCCACCTCGCAGAATGGCTCGTCTTCGATCGGGCAGTCATCAGGCCCGAATTCGCCGTCCGACGCCGGCGTCGCCTCTTCGGTTCCTTCGGTCGCGGTTTCGGTCGCTTCCTCTCCGTCAGTTGGGCTTTCGGCTTCTGTCGGGCTGTCTTCGGACTCCTCCGTGACGTCGTCGAAGATGTTGTCATCGTCGTCATCCCCGCAGCCGACCACGATCGCACCAGCGAAGAGAAGAACGGCAAAGCTGACCGCAATTCGGAACATCAGGACAGACCCCTTCCGGCAGGCGCGACGGTATACCTGCTATCGCGACGTAACAAGAATCTCGCAGATTGCCGCTTAGATCACTAAAGCGCGGGGATGACTGTGGGGATTGAGCATCATCGGGCTGCTTCGTTCGTTGTTATCCTCGCGAACTGGTTCTGAGCCCCCCGGAGAGATTGTCCTCATGAGCCTGAGAAGACTAACCGCCTTCCTGTCGTTGGCAATGCTGACGTTCGCCACGCTGCTGGCGACCGACTTCAGAGCTCAGGCCGGCGTCACCCCAGACGTCCAGTTCACCGAGATATTCGCGCAGCACGGCTTCGTCCGTCCGGTGGACTTCGACCCGGTTCCTGGAACATCCGACTACCTCGTCACAGAACAGGGCGGCTTCGTCTACAAGGTCAATGAGAGTCGCCCCAGCCTCAAGAAGCTCGTCCTCGATGTCAGTAGCTTCATAACCACCGACGGCAACGAGGAAGGCCTGCTTGGCCTGGCCTTTGACCCAAACTACGCCACGACACGCAAGGTCTTCGTTTACTACACGGACGACAACCCATCGCGCGAAGGCGTTCTGGCCCGCTACAAGTTCGCGCCGCGTCGCGTCTTCACAAGAGCGAAGGAACTCTTCAATATTCCTCTGCCGACAAGTGCCTCGAATCACAATGGCGGAGGTCTGGAGTTTGGCCCTGATGGCTTCTTGTACCTTTCGGTCGGCGAAGGAGGAGCCACTCGTGATGCTGCTCAGGACATCAATAGCCGAGCGGGGAAGGTCCTTCGCGCCGATGTCTCAGGTCGCAACTTTACCGCGCCGCCAACGAATCCGTTCTTCGGCGAAGCCGGGGACGACCTCATCTTCGCGATGGGTTTTCGCAATCCGTGGCGCTTCAGCTTTGACTCTCTGACCGGAGTTCTGTGGCTGGGTGATGTCGGACAGAACACTCGTGAAGAAGTTGACCAGGTGACGATCGGCAACAACTATGGTTGGCCCTGCCGGGAGGGGTTAATCGCTGGGCCGGGCGGATCGTTCTGCAACAATCCTCCTGCGTTCACGAGCCCCGTCTTCGACTATCCGACTTCGAATAGTCCTTGCGGCGCAGTCACTGGCGGGCGCGTTTACCGCGGCTCGGCGATCAGCGGCTTCCAGGGCAACTACGTATTCGCCGACTTCTGCACGGGTGACATCTGGTTTACACCGGTGGCCTCCCCGTCGTTCAATGCGGGGAATCTGCTCGATACACTTTCGAACGTTTCGTCCTTCGGCGTCGACCATGACAACGAGCTTATAGTCGTCACTTTCGGCGGCCTCTTCCGTATGGAACCAGGCTCCTAGGCGTTTCGGGCTGCCTCCGCTGCCGCTATGCTGTGGCAACACTGACGCCACGGAGGACGCCTCATGGACTGGCGCGACCAGGCTGGTACGAAGCTCGTCGATCCTTCGAGCGCGGTAGCGCCCGTCAAATCCGGCGATACCGTCGCCGTCGCACCGTTCACCTGCACTCCTCACACACTCTGCGACGCGCTCTATCAACGCCGCTCCGAGCTCGAAAACGTCTCGATCGAGCATCCTGCCTCGCTTTACCCCTGGCTGAAGCCCGGCGATGAGAACGGTTTCAAGGTCAAGACCCCGTATGCAACGCCGCTAGACCGCGAGGCGGTCAACAGCGGCCGCATCGACTACTTCCCTCTCGCCCGATTCCGCGCCGACGGTGTTCCCCCGGGTTTCACGCCCGAACCTGATGTCTACCTGCTGCCCGTTTCGCCGCCCGACCGCAACGGCTTCTGCAGCTTCGGCCCGGGCGTCTGGTTCTCGCGCACCTTTACCCGCCAGGCCAGGACCGTCGTCGCCGAGGTCCACGAGAACTTCATCCGCACCGGGGGTGAAAACTTCGTCCACATCTCCGAGATCGACTGGCTGACCGAGGCCCAGCAGCCGACCGGTGCGGTGCCGGTACCGCCGCGCAGCGACGAAGAGAGCGCCGTCACCGAGGTCATCTGCACACTCGTCGCCACCGAGCTCGTCAAGGACCGCGACACGATGCAGATCGGCATCGGCACCGTCTCCTCGGCGCTCGCGCTCTACCTCGGCGACAAGCACGACCTCGGCATGCAGACCGAAATGATTCCCGGCGGCGTCGTCGACCTCGTCCAGCAGGGAGTAATGACCGGCAGGTACAAGACGCTCCACCGCGATCGCGTCGTTGGCAGCGTGCTCGTCGCTATGCCCGAGGAGGAGATGCGCCAGATCGATGGCAACCCGGCCTTCGAGCTCTACGAGTTCGGCTACTCCGACGACCTTCGGCTGCTCATCCAGCAGGACAACCTGGTCGCCGTCAACAACGCACTGTTCGTCGATCTGACCGGCCAGGTCAGCTCGGAAACCATCGGGCCTCGGATCTGGACCGGCGTCGGCGGCCAAACTGCCTTTGCAATCGCCGCTCAGTATTCACGCGGCGGCCGAACGATCACTGTCACACCCTCAAGCCATGTCATCAATGGCGAGCGCGTCACACGTATTGTCCCGATGCTGCCGGAAGGCTCCGTCGTGACGATCCCACGCACCATGGTCGACTTCGTAGTTACGGAGCACGGCATCGCCACCTTGCACGGCAAGACGCTGAAGGAGCGCGCGGGCGAACTGATCTCGGTCGCTCACCCAGACTTCCGCGAAGAGCTTCGCAAGCAGGCCGCCGCCCTCTACGCGGCCTGAGCACGCGCGTTCTCAGCGGCCAAGTCCATGAACTACGTTCTTAACGATGACTGCCTATGACTACGATCTCTTCGTAATCGGCTCCGGCCCGGGCGGCCAACGGGCCGCCATCCAGGGCGCCAAACTGGGCAAGCGCGTCGCCGTCGCCGAACGCAGGGCCGTCGTCGGCGGCGTCTCGATCAACACCGGCACCATCCCCAGCAAGACCCTGCGCGAAGCGGTTCTCTACCTATCGGGCTATCGGGAGCGCGGGCTCTACGGCGAGTCATATGTCCTTAAACAGGGCGCCGAGATGTCCGATCTTCTCTATCGCACGGACAGCGTCATCAAGCACGAGATCGACGTCACTCGGCACCAGCTGCTGCGTAACCGTGTGGAGGTCTTCGCTGGCGAAGCCTCCTTCGTCGACCCACACACGATCCGCCTGACCTTCGTGGACAAGAGTGGCCAGCGCGACGTCACGGCCGAGAACATCGTCATCGCCGTCGGCAGCAGGCCGGGGACTGACAGGACGCTTGAGTACGACGGGCGCCATGTGCTGCAAAGCGACGACATCCTTGGCCTCGAGAAGCTGCCGCGGACCATGACTGTCGTGGGCGCAGGCGTAATCGGCTGTGAGTACACAAGCATCTTCGCCGCAATGGGCGTGCGTGTGACTCTCGTCGATAAGCGCGAAGAGCTGCTGCCGTTTGTCGACGGCGAGATCGTGCGTGAGTTCGAGCATGAGCTGACACGCAATCGTGTGACATTGAGGCTTGGTGAGGAGGTCGACCACAGCGAGCTTGCCGAGGACATCCACGGGGAACGTGTGCGTTTGCACCTCGCCAGCGGCAAACAAATCCTCAGCGATACCGTGCTTTACAGCATCGGGCGCACTGGCGCCGTCGAGGGGCTCAACCTTGCTGCTGTCGGCATTTGGCCCGACGAGAAAGGGCTCCTTAAGGTCGATGCCCAGTACCGCACGGAACTGCCGCACATCTTCGCGGTGGGCGACGTCATCGGTTTTCCCAGCCTCGCCTCGACGTCCATGGAGCAGGGTCGTCTCGCGGCCTGCTACGCCTTCGGCATCGAGGCACGCAGCACGCCCGAGCACTTTCCGCTGGGCATCTTTACGATCCCCGAGATCTCCTACGTTGGGCGCACTGAAGAAGAGCTGACCGCCGACGGTGTCCCCTATGAGGTCGGCAAAGCGCAGTATCGCGAGATCGCACGCGGCAAGATCATCGGCGACAGCAGCGGCCTCTTGAAGCTGATCTTCCACCTCGAGACCCGACAACTTCTCGGCGTACACGCCATGGGCGAGGGCGCCACCGAGATCGTGCACATCGGCCAGGCCGTGATGGTCCTCGGCGGAGGCGTTGACTACTTCGTCAACAACGTCTTCAACTACCCAACGCTCGCCGAGTGCTACAAGACAGCGGCGTTCGATGCCATCAACCGGCTCTGGGCTGGCTGATTCAACCTGGCGAGAACTCCGCAGCCATCGCCCGGAAGGTCTGGGCATCCTCCAGCACAGGGCTTTCCGAAACGATGTAAGCGTCGGTCAGGCCATGCTCGGTTAGGGCTTGGAGCAGGTGGTTGAAGTCCACGTCACCCTCGGCGTAGGGCAGATGCTTGCGCTCGCGGTTGTCCTTGTACTCGATGGCGGAGAACTGATAGGTGGTCTCCTCCAGCGCCGTCCGTCCCAGCCCTGAGCCGATTCGCTCCAACACCCTGGTGTAGGCTGCCGCGTCCTTGAGCTCGCCGTCGCTGTGTGCCTGGTAGTGCCCCCAATCGATGACTGGCCGCATGAAGTCGCTGCCTTCGCAAATCGCCAGGAGGTCGTCCAGCGATCCAAAGTCCGGGCCATGCGCCATGTTCTCGACACCCAGCCGCAGTTGGGGATAGCCGGCGTCGGCCAGCTTCTTCTCGAGCTTCTCGCCGTTCAGTCGGCAGAATGTGATGCGTTCCTCGCGTGTGAGGCCCTTCAGGAAGCCGGGATGCGTCGTGATCCCGCTGCCGCCGAGGTTGCCGACGATCTTCATCGCATGCGTCAACGAGCCGACGATGCTGTTCACGCGTCCGATACTGTCGTGTTCCATGGCAAGGATCGCGAACAAAGGGGCGTGGGCGCGGTAACTGATTCCCAGCTCGCCGGCCAGCCCGCGTGCCTCCTCGATCTCGTCCTCTCCGAATGAGAAGCGATTCTTGAAGTCCAGCTCGCACGTCGCAAAGCCCTGCTCCGCCAGCCACCGCGTCACTTCCACCAGGGTCATCCCTTCCGGCGTCCCTCCGGGGCCGACTCGAAACGGCATAGGAATAGGTTATCGGTAGGCGGCGCTTGCAAGGCGAGGGCCTGTCATACTTGAAGCGGCATGGATTCCCGGCTGGCGGGCCTGCCCCAACATTGGCGAAAAGCATACTCGTCGTTGAGGACGAGGACACCCTTCAGAATAGTCTCCGCTACAACCTCGAGCGTGAGGGCTACACAGTCTTCTCAGCCGAGGACGGTGAGCTTGGCCTCAAAGTTGCCCGTCAGCGGCGCCCTGACCTCTACATCCTCGACATAATGTTGCCCGCGCTGGACGGCCTCAGCCTCTGCCGCATCCTCAGACGGGAAACTCAGGCGCCCATCCTCATGCTCACCGCCCGCGCCGACGAAGTTGACCGCGTCGCGGGCCTTGAAACCGGCGCCGACGACTACCTAACGAAGCCATTCGGCATGCGTGAGTTAGTAGCCCGCGTCCGAGCGCTTCTGCGTCGAGCCGCACAGGGCGTGGCCCGCGTCGACAAGCCCATCCTCGAGCGCAGCGGCATCCTTCTCGACACACGTAGGCGCCTTGTCCGGAAAACTGACAAAGAGATCGCCCTCAAGCCAAAGGAGTTCGACCTGCTCGCCTTCCTGATGAGCCATCCGGGCGAGGTCTTCTCTCGCGAGGAGCTTCTCAACCGCGTCTGGGGCTATCAGTTCGGCGGCGGTAGCCGCACGGTCGACGTCCATGTTCGCTGGCTGCGCGAGAAGATCGAGGATCAACCGTCTCAACCGGAGCTCGTGCAGACGGTCAGGGGCGCCGGCTATCGCTTCCGAGAGTAGGCGCGAGCCGCCATGACCGCCGTGGCGCTTGTTCTTTTCGTCCTTCTGGTTCTGGCGATCCTTCTCTGCGTTTACCTGGTTGTGTCGGGTCAGCGCCTTCTGCGCTTCATCCGGCGCGTCACTGTGGAGCCCCACACTTCACCGCCCGCCGGCGGCCCGGCCTACGACAGCGAGAGCGCCCTCCTCGTATCTGGACTGGTCAGGCAGATGGAGAAGGCCAGCGCCGCTGCGCTGGAGGAGCGCGACCGGTTGAAGGCAACCGCCGATGCCAGCAGCAGCGGTATCGTCGCCGTTTCTCACGACGGTTCGGTTTCATTCTTCAACGCGGCAGCGCGCGAGCTGCTTCGGCCCAGCGCAATTGCCGATGGAGTTCCGCTCGCTCGCGCAATCCGCGATCACGAAATCATAGCGGCGGTCGAACGATCCCGAGCAGAGCAGCGCCGAAGTTCCGTCACGGTCGAATATGGCCCCGACCGGAGGCAGCTTCAGGTCGACACGGAGCCGTTGCAGCCCGGAAGCGGCTGGTCGGCCCTGCTCGTCTTCCACGACCTCAGCGACGTTCGACGCATCGAGCGCACCCGGCGCGAGTTCGTCAGCAATGTGTCGCATGAGCTGCGCACTCCTCTCGCCTCCGTCAGAGCCGCCGTCGAGACTCTCGAAGATGGTGCCCTTGAAGACGATGCCGCGGCACGGTCGTTCCTTGCCAGCATCCGTAACGAGGTGGATCGCATGACGCTCATGGTCGAGGAGCTGCTTGAGCTCTCGAAAATCGAAAGCGGCGCCATGCCGCTCGACCTTCACTCCACGGACATGGCGGGTGTCGTGGAGGCGGCCGTTGCGCGAGTGCTCCCCCAGGCCGAGCGCAAAGCCCTCACTCTGCGCACGTCTCTACAACCCGACCTTCCCTCCGTTGTGGGCGACGCCGGCCGCCTCGAGCAGGCACTGGTCAACCTTCTGCAGAACGCGGTCAGGTTCACAGACGACGGCGGCGCGGTCTCTGTGGCAGTCAACGCCGACACCGATGTGCTCACGGTTGCGGTGCAGGACAGCGGGGCTGGAATTGGCAGGAGCCACCTGCCGCACATCTTCGAGCGCTTCTACAAGGCTGACCCGGCTCGCAGCAGCGAGGGCGTCGGCCTCGGCCTCGCCATCGTGAAGCACATAGCCCAGGCACACGGAGGCGCCGTGTTCGTCGACAGTGAGATGGGCCGCGGGTCTACTTTCGGCTTTACGCTGCCGGTCGAGCGCGACTAGCCGATCGGCACCGTGCCGGCGGTGCCATCCGAGCTCGGATCCGATGGTACGGTTCCGCCATCGGGGGACGAGGTTGGCTCGGGTTCAACCTCCGCACTGAGCCCTGCTGCCTGGTCGATCTCATCCTGCCGGTCCGGGAACTGACTCGAGGCGTACTCTACCGTCAGGTTCACCAGCGGCTGGATATCGGAGCTCTCCTGGGCGACCAGCAGCTCAAGCAGGTCAATACAGCCCTGGAACTGGACCTCTGCTTCGACCTCCCTGCCGTCGCAGGTTTCCACCAGGTCGTCGAGACCGGGATCGTCGCTCAGCGGCGACGGATCGACTTCCGTCTCTATCTCCGCTCGAAGCTCGGCGAAGTCCTCCGCGAATCCAGCAGGAATCGGGATCGTGCCCACCGCTTCCAGTGGCACAGTGCCCGCAGGCGTTGGCGTATCGGTTGCGCTCGACTGGCTCAGGCTGATGCCGCCGCCGTTGTCTTCATCCGTGCACGCTGCCAGGACCACGATCGCTGTCATCACGACCAGTAGCAGCGTCATCGCATGGTAGGTTCGGGGATTTGTCATAGGGCTTCCAGCTGGGCGAGGAGCATGCCTCGCTGGAGTTTGTCAAAGGGTAGGCGTCTTCGGCCTCCACAGGAAGGGCACCCTTCCAAGCTGAGAGGCTGATGTGACTTTGTGGCGCATAGGCACGGGATGGATGATTCTGCCCTTCACTGCCTCATGGATGGCCACGTGGAGACACTGATCGAACTGTTTTCCAGGGCTGCTCGCGACCACGGGCCTCGTGAGTGCGTCTGGATGGAGCGTGCCGACGGCCTCGACGCCTGGTCCTACCAGGACCTCTGGCGGCGTGCCCACGCGGTTGCCTATCGCCTCCACGCTAGCGGTGTCGGCC
>DASTBR010000200.1:0-23584 GCA_035711945.1 Dehalococcoidia bacterium | reverse complement strand
AGCATCGCCCCGCTGCGCTTCACGGGCGCGACCGGGTCTCCCGTCAACCCTCTCGCCATCTTCTGAAGGAGCAGAGTATGAGAAGCACCGCCACAAGCGTCCAGCAATACCTGGACGAGCTCCCGGCCGATCGGCGCCACGCGCTCGACACCGTCCGCAAGGTCGTTCTTGACAACCTGCCCGAAGGCTACGAGGAGGGGATGTTGTTCGGCATGATTGGCTACTACGTCCCGCTCAGCCGCCACCCGGATACCTACAACGGCCAGCCGCTGCAGTATGCGGCGCTGGCCTCGCAGAAGAACTACATGGTGCTCTACATGACGCACATCTGGACCGACCCGGCAATGGAAGAATGGTTCAAAGCCGCCTACCGACGAACAGGGAAGAAGCCCGACATGGGCAAGTCGTGCTTGCGCTTTCGCAAGCTCGACGACCTGGCCCTGGATGTTATCGGTGAGGCGATCACGAAGACACCGCCTGATGGCCTGATCGCCATCTACGACGACGCGCGCAAGCGGAAGGTTGCTGGGCGTCCCCGGAAGGTCAAGTCTTAGATCGTGACCGTCCGTACCCGCTACGCTCCGAGCCCCACCGGTGCCCCTCAGCTTGGCAACATCCGCACCGCCCTCTTCGGCTGGCTCTTCGCCCGGGGCAGTGACGGCACGTTCATCCTTCGCATCGAGGACACGGACCAGGCCCGAGCTGTCGAGGGCGGGATCCAGCAGCAGTACGAGGCGCTGCGCTGGCTCGGCCTCAACTGGGACGAGGGTCCGGACGTCGGCGGACCTCACGCTCCCTACGTTCAGTCGCAGCGCCTCGACCTCTACCGACAGGCCGCTGAAAGACTGGTCGCTGAAGGCAACGCCTACCCCTGCTTCTGCACGGTCCAACGGCTCGACGACCTGCGCAAGCAGCAGGTAGCGGCGAAGCAACCCCCGGGCTACGACCGCCTCTGCCGCGGACTCTCAGCCGAGGAACGCGAGCGTCGCCTCAGCGCCGGCGAGAGCCACGTCATTCGCTTCGCCGTGCCGCTCTCTGGCGAGGTGACCTTCCACGACCTGATTCGGGGTGACGTGACCGTCCAGAACGGCACTCTCGACGACTTCGTGATCATCAAGTCCGACGGTTATCCGACCTATCACCTGGCAGTGGTCGTCGACGACCACGCGATGGAGATTACGCACGTCCTGCGTGGCGAGGAGTGGCTGCCGAGCGCCCCGCGCCACCAGCTTCTGCACAAGGCATTGGGTATCGAGCCTCCAGTCTTCGTCCACATGTCCGTGATCCTCGGCCCCGACCGCAAGAAGCTCTCCAAGCGTCTCGGCGCGACCAGCGTCCTCGAGTATCGAGACGCCGGCTACCTTCCAGAGGCGATCATCAACTTCCTGGCACTCATCGGCTGGTCGCTGGACGACAAGACCGAGATTATCAACCGCCAGCAGCTCCTCGAGAACTTCCGCCTGGAAGACATTTCGCCCAGCCCCGGCATCCTCGACTCTGAGAAGCTGCGCTGGATGAACGGGGAGTACATCCGGGCGCTCCCGGAGGACGACCTCGCCGAGCGGATTCTGCCCTTCCTCCTCGAAGAGCTCCCGGAGACGGCCAGAAAGCCCGATCTGGAGTTCGTCAAGCGGATTGTGCCGCTGATCCAGACACGCATCGAGGTCCTGACCGACGTCTGGAACCTCACAGCCTTCTTCTTCACCGAGGACGTTTTCCTCGCCCCCGGGGACCTGCTTGGGAAGCGCTTCCAGGATGACCAGGCCGCCGCCTTGATGGCCCTCCAAACGGCGGAGCGTAAGCTCGCCGAGCTGGACAGCTGGACGGCCACAGTCATCGAGGAAGCCCTGCGCGCGCTCGGCGACGAGCTGGGGCTGAAGCCGCGGGATTTCTTCGGCCTGATCAGGATGGGCGTGACCGGTTCCGCGGTTTCGCCGCCGCTCTTCGAGAGCCTGGAAGTGCTTGGCCGCGAGCCTACCCTCGAGCGGTTGGCGAGCGCCCGTGAGGTCCTCAGCTAGGGGTCGGCGAGGGGGCAATTTGGTAGGATCACAAATGGCCCTGGGGACTCGTCTAATGGTAGGACAGCGGATTCTGGATCCGTATGTGGGGGTTCGAATCCTCCGTCCCCAGCCACCTAAACCCTGACTGGGTATACTTTGCTTGATGTCCTTCAGCGAAGGGGCATTGGCCTTGACATAAGGCGCATTCGTCTAGCGGCCCAGGACACCGCCCTCTCAAGGCGGAGATCGCGGGTTCGAATCCCGCATGCGCTACCAGAAATTCAGCCCGCTCCGCGCGTTGGAGCGGGCTTTCTGTTTTTGTTCTTTGCAAGAACGCTTTCGAAGCTGAATAGATACGGCTCTCCGGCTGACCGCGATACAAAATTTTCGTTAAATGTATCTCGCAAACTATTGCCTCTAGCCCTCTTACCCCTCATCTTTTGAAGAACCTTGCAAGTCGGAGTGTGCCCGTGCGCGCTCCACAAATAAGGAGGGGGACAGTGTCCAAAAGAAGGTTCTGGCTGAGCCTCTTCGGAACGTTAGTCCTCGCCGCAGGACTGGTAGCAGTTGGCTGTGGCGATGACGACGACGACGACGATGCCGACGTCGCCGAAGAGACCGAAGAGGAAGCCACAGAAGAAGAGGCGGCTGACGACGATGACGCCGCTGCCGATGAGAGGCAGGATGGCGGCGAGGTCATTCTCCACTCGCTCGAGCCGGAAGAGTTCGACCCGCACGCGTCGAGCTTCGCCCAGGACATATCGTTCGAGCGCATGGTCTGGCGGGGACTCTACTCGCTTGACGCGGAGAACAACGTCGTCGCTGACGCCAACGGCATTGCCGCCGGCGACCCGGAGGTCTCGGAGGACGGCATGACCTTTACGGTCACGCTGAACGAGGGCCTCGTCTGGTCCGACGGTGACGACCTGCTCGCCGAGGACTTCGTTGCCGGCTTCAAGCGAACCTGCAACCCGGTCAACGCCGGCGACTACGCCTACCTGTTGACCGACTTGACGCCCGTCGCAGGCTGCGCCGATTTCTTCAATGCTTTGACGGACGCCGACGGCAACGCTATCGACCCGGCGACGGTTGACCTGCAGGCGCTGGAAGATGCAGTGGCCGTCACCGCGGTTGACGACCTCACGATCGAGATCCAGTTGGCTGCTCCGTCAGTCACGTTCCCGATCATCATGGCTCTATGGCCGACCTTCCCGGTGCCGGTCCACCTGCCGCAGTTTGCCAGCCAGACGCCTGACGCGCCTGGTGAGTGGGGCGCCGACCCGTCGGCGCTGGTCTACAACGGCCCGTACATCTGGACCGAGTTCACGGCGCAGGACTCAATTGTCCTCGAGCCCAACCCCAACTGGACGGGCGCAGTCCAGCCGACGCTGGACCGCATTACCCTGCGGCTTATCGACGACGCTGCCGTTGCGGACAACGCATTCCGCAACGAGGAGCTCGATTTCGCTCTGGCCGACTCAGCGCAGCTCGCAGCGCTCGAGCAGGAGTTCCCTGACGAGTTCCTGCTGGTCGCCGTTCCTTCGACCCGCGGCCTGGAGATGCAGCTTGAGGACGAGGTTCTTTCCGACCTGAACGTCCGCCTGGCGCTCTCCAGGGCGATCGACCGTGAGACCCTCAACCAGGTCGTGACGAGTGGTGGCAACATCCCGACCACGAGCTGGATCGTCGAGGAGATCTCGGGTACGCCGATCGGCACCTACGACGAGCTCCTCGGCTTCGACCCCGAGGGTGCGCAGGCTGCGCTTGCTGAGGCCGGCTACGAAGGCGGAGCAGGCTTCCCTGAGCTGAGCATCCTGGTTGGCGACACGCCGGCGGCACGTGCGACGGCGGAATTCCTGCAGCAGCAGTTCTCCGAGATCCTGGGCATCAGCACGACGATCGAGGTGGTTGACAGCGCCACGCGCTCGACCCGCTTCACGTCGGAAGAGTTCGACCTCTTCCCTGGCGGTTGGATCCAGGACTACCCGGACCCGGAGAACTGGATCGTCGGTCTCTTTGACACCGAGGGTGGTAATAACCACTACAACTGCAGCATGCCGGAAATCGACAGCTTGATCGCGGATGCGGTCGCTAACACGAACGACGAAGAGCGTCGCGAGCAGTACCGCGAGATCGAGCGTCTCATACTCGAGAACGTTTGCGGCATCGCGCCCTACTGGCACGAGAGCAACAAATACCTCATCGGAACGCACCTTTTGGGCTTCCGTGAGAACGCGGTCGGCCAGGACGCTGTCATCGCCGGCGACTGGAACGCCGAAGCTTGGGGTCTCGCTCCGGAGTAGATTCACGCCTACAACCGAATAGCGACGAAGGGGCCGCGCAAGCGGCCCCTTCGCTTTTGACTTGGATGCCCGTCTGGCAGGCACACCAGAATATACCCAAAGGCACATCGCGTACGCGGGTTTGTAGCGATCCCTGTGCTATATAGTTATGACGATGCTGGGGTATGCGGCTCGGCGCATATTGTGGATGATCCCGCTCCTATGGGCGGTAGCAACTGTCACATTTTTCCTCATGCACGCCGTCCCAGGCGGGCCGTTCTCCCGCCAGGCCGAGAAGGCGCCACCCTCGGTGATTGAGGCTCTCGAGCGCCAGCACAACCTCGACGAGCCGATCTGGAAGCAGTACCTGCTTTACCTTTGGGACCTCCTGCATTTTGACCTCGGCATCGCCTTCACACGGGCGCAGAGCGTGAGCACGATCATCAGCGAGGGTATCGTAGTCAGCGCACAGCTTGGCCTCGTAGCCTTCGCCGTGGCGGTCGTCGTAGGCATGAGCCTGGGGATCACGTCAGCCCTTAACCAGAACGGCCCGCTCGACTACATCGGTGTCTTCTTCGCCACGGTCGGGGCGGCCATGCCGAACTTCATCCTCGCCACATTCCTCGTCATCGTCTTCGCCGTAAACCTTGGTTGGTTCGACGTCCTGGGTTGGGAGTTCGGTAACTACAAGAAGATGGTCCTACCCGTCACCGCGCTCGCCGTCTTACCCGCGGCTTACATAGCGCGAGTTACGCGCGCCAGTGTCCTCGAGGTCTTCAGGCAGGACTATATCCGTACGGCCCGCGCCAAGGGTCTTGCCGAGTACGTTGTTGTCCTCAGGCACACGATCAAGAACGCTCTGATTCCGGTCCTCACGGTGCTGGGGCCGATCTTCGCGGTGCTGATCACGGGTTCCTTCATCGTCGAGCGTATTTTCCAGATCAACGGCATTGGCCGCCGCTTCGTCGACGCCGTCTTCAACCGCGACTACGGCTTGATCATGGGCACGACTCTGTTCTATGCCTTCGTAGTCGCTTTCGCCAATCTCATCGTCGATCTCCTCTATGGCGTGGTCGATCCAAGGATCCGGTACTAAGGGAAGGCGATGGCAACTAGCGAAGCGCAGCTGGCGACCGACCTCACCCAACCCGGCCAGGCGATATCGGGGCGCCAGAGAGGGCTCTGGTCGGATGCCTGGTACCGGCTGCGCAAGAACAAACTAGCAGTCGTCTCGCTGGTGGTCCTTTCGGCTATTGCTTTGTTCACCGTCGCCTGGAACAGCTCGGATGCCGTTCGCACCTACGATCCCGCCGCCCAGGACTACCAGGCCGTCCAGGAGGGGCCAAGCTCAGATCACTGGTTCGGCACGGACAACCTCGGTCGGGACAACTTCTCACGAGTGATGCAGGGCACGCTGATTTCGCTCAAGGTCGGCATCGGCGCTCAGATCGTTGTGCTCATTATCGGCATTCTGGTCGGCGCCTCGGCGGCCCTCACCGGCAAGGTCGGAGACAACCTGCTGATGAGACTCACGGACCTGGCCTACGCATTTCCGGATCTGCTTTTCATCATCCTCTTGCGCGCCGTGCTCTCCAACCGCGATTGGCCGGTCATCGGCTCCGGCGATCCACAGATTCCCGGCTTCGATGGCGACCTCCTGCAGGTGATCCTCGCGATCTCCTTTGTGGGCTGGACGACCATCGCCCGCCTCGTGCGTGGGCAGATGCTCTCGCTGAAGGAACGCGACTACGTACAGGCGGCAAGGGCTTTGGGCGCATCGCAGAGCCGGATCGTGTACTCGCACATGCTTCCCAACACCCTTGGCCCTGTGATTGTGGCCGTCACGTTTGGCATCCCGATTGCGATCTTCGCTGAGGCTGTGCTCGGCTTTATCGGCTTCGGCCTGCCGCCTCCGACAGCGAGCCTCGGGCGCCTTGTCGCGGACGGTTACACCTACATTCAGACGAATGAGTGGATCGCCATCTTCCCGGCGGTCATGATCTCGATCTTCATGCTCTGCTTTACGTTCCTCGGCGACGGTCTGCGCGACGCGCTAGACCCGCGATCCCGTTAGACGCCTGTTTTAGTTAGTAGCTCGTCAGGCGGCCCGGCCGCCCCTGCGGCCCGCAGCCTCGGCCGAGCGGAAGGCCTGGGCGCCTGACACCATCGCTCGCCTCACACCGGCTGCGGTCACACCCGGCTCCATGGAGGCGCCCCTGAAAATGTTGAGCAACAGCTCGGCCTGGTTCCTTGCGCTGCGCCCCTCTTCCATGCCGCTTTCAACCGCCGCGGATTCCAGCCGCGAGCCACAGCGCGCCCAGAGCTCATCCATGCCTTCGCGAACCCGCTGATTGCGCCAGGCATGGGCTGAGAACTCGGTGGCCAGTGGCGCCCAGTAGGGGTGCGAGCCGACGAGGCCTGCAAAAGACTCGATCATCGACTCCACTGAGCCGTCGAGACTCGTATCAAGGAAATTGGCGGCCTCAGAGAGAACCTCCAGGAAGATCGCCTCCTTGCTGTCGAAGTGAACATAGAAGGCGCCCTTTGAGTAACCGGCCGTCTGGGCGACAAGATCGACGGTCGCGCGTTCGTAGCCGTGCCGTGAGAAGACCGTGACAGCGGCGTTCATGAGAGCACGCCGCGTATGTTCCCGCTTTCTCGCGCGCACCAGTGAAAGCTTGCTCATGCCACTCTAAGAATCGGCAGAAGCGACTTCGTCGATAGCTTTCTGAAGGCGACGCCCTGTCTTGCCAGCGTGAATCGGGCTGGGGACAATGTGCCAATGTCCGGACAGCCGGCGTCGTCGGGGCTGCGTCCTCTCTGGCTGCTCCTCGCCGGCCGTTTTCTATCCCAGCTTGGCGACGCCATCTTCTTGACGACCTTGCTGCTTTGGGTCGCCGACCTCACAGATTCCCCGGCCGCCGTAGCTGGCGTCTTCATAGCGTCCGCGATTCCAGTCTTCCTCTTCAGCCCGTTTGCCGGGGTCTACGTCGACCGCTGGAGCTACAAGCGGACGTTGATCAACTGCGATCTGGTCAGGGCGCTCCTTGTTCTGCTGCTGATCTTCGTCGAATCGTCGGACCTGCTCTTTCTCATTTACATCGACGTCTTTCTCATCTCGGTTGCTTCGCGCTTCTTTACGCCGGCCATGACGGCTGCTGTCCCAGCGATCGTTCCGGAGGATCAGGTCCCTCGTGCGACCTCACTGATGGAGTCGACCTATGGCCTGACGTTCGTTATCGGTCCTGCCCTGGCAGCGCCGCTGTTTGCGCTTACCGGCCCGGAAGTCGCCCTGGCGATCAACGCCTTCTCTTACATCCCGTCGGTCATCGCGATCTGGCTCTGCGAGATTAACGAGGAATCTCGCGAGCGCGCGGGCCTCGCTGCTGAGAGTGTTCGCCAGGAAATCGTTGACGGCCTGAAGTTCATCAGAAGGAGCCGCCTCCAAACCACGGCCCTGCTCAGCGCAACAGTTCTCCTCCTGGGGGGTGGGATGCTTGATGCGGTCAACGTTTTCTTTATCGACGAGGCTCTTGAGTCCTCGCGCTCATACGTGGGCGTGGCAGAAAGTCTCCAGGCCGCTGGTTACACACTCGGCTCTTTGGCACTCTTCTGGCTCGCCGCTCGGGCACGATTGTGGACCCTTGTAGCACTCGGGATGGTTGGCATTGGGATCACAACACTGGTCTATTCGCAGATGACTGCGCTGGCCCCAGCCCTGATCGTTTACGGCGCGCAAGGGTTACCGAACGGCGTTGCCTATAGCGCAAACGAAGCGTTTATTGTGACACGTACCACCGCACGGTTTCGCGGGCGGGTGCTCTCCTTCCATGGGATGGCTGCCTATGGTGCTGTGATCATTGGCGCGGCCCTCGGCGGGCTCCTGGCGGAGCTTATGGACGTTCGCTGGATTGTCACGCTTGCCGCTCTGCTCTTTTTCGTTGCTGGCCTCTATGCGTTCTGGGGCTTCAGCCGGGCGTCGGATACGGAGAAGGACCAAGACGAGAACCAGGCGTTGGAACTGGACCTGGCGGTGAGCGGTCCTCCAAGCTCGGTGAGTTAGACTCCCGAACCGCTCAATTGGCCTGTTGACACTTCTCTCTGCGCGATGTACAACAGACGCAGTTGACATACTGACCAGTCAGTATGTCAGTCAGCGGGTTAGCGCAAGGAGACGCGTAATGAGCATTCGCTGGAGTGGCCGGTAGTTAACCGGACGATTTAGACCCTGGTGCCCACCAGGGAGGTAGATTCGCAGGGACAGGCTATGCTGCCTGTCCCTGTTTCTTTTGCTGTTTGCGCTCCTTGATTGTCCTTTCGGCCCAGGCGGGATACAGGCGCAGAAACGCTTCTACGGCCTGCGGGTCGAACTGACTCCCGGAGCAGCGCATGATTTCCTTGCGCGCAGCTTCGGGAGACTGCGCTTGGCGATAGACCCGGTCGCGGGTCATCGCGTCGTACGTGTCGGCGATCATGAAGAGTCGTGCGCCGATGGGTATCTCGTCGCCTTGCAAGCCCCGGGGATACCCGCCGCCGTCCCACCTTTCGTGGTGGGCGTGTACGAGCTCCGAGGCTCCGTGGAGGAAGGTGACCTGTTTGAGGAGTGATGCACCCGCCTCGGGGTGCTTCCGCATCTCAGCCCACTCCTCGTCGGTTAGCGCCGCGGGTTTGCGCAGGATCTGGTCTGACACGGCAATCTTCCCCACGTCATGGAGTAAGGACCCATGGAAGATAATCTCCCACTCTTTGCTGGCCTCGCGCACTCCATATTCGCGTGCCAACTCCAGGGTCAGCATCTGGACGCGCGCCGAGTGGCCATGGGTATCGTGGTCCCGAGCGTCAAGGGCGGCCATGATCGCCTGCAGCGTGTCGCGGTAGCTCCGTTGTAGATCCGCGCTCATCTTGCGCACAGCACGGTTGGCGCCCGCCAGCTCGCGGTTGGATTGCTCAAGCTCCGTTATCGTCTTAGCCGTCCTATCGACGTATTGCTTCATCGCGTAGCGGAGCATGAAGGGCGGCAGGATGAAGGCAAGGGCGCCGAACACGCCAACCTCCAGGTAAGCAATTGCCGCGACTGCACCCAGTCCCCCGACGACGACGTGGTGAACCATGTACCACTGGAAGTTGGTCCGCCAGACCTCGATGAGTGAGCGTCGCTCGTTCATGCTGATCGCCAGCGCAACCAGCGCGGACTCTACCAGGAAGATGGCGAAAGCCGCCGCTGCACCGGGGACAATGAGCCAGAATCCTTCGCGGCCGTCGAGCGGCACTTCAAAGATCGCGAACGCCAGTGCGCCAAGTAGCGCCGCGCCCGTCGCCGCCCCGAAGTTGAAGAGGATGGCTCGCAAGGGCCGACCGGACACTATGTCCACCGTCAAGACAGTGGCGCCGGCTATGACGACTGCTCCGGGCCAACCGGTGATGACGAGGGCAGCCACCACCCCGGCGACGCTGACCGAGACATACGCGTTTCCGTAGGCATCAACCTCAAGCCTCTCGGCAAGGAACATCAGGGCAAGAATGACGAGAAGAGTTGGGAGGTTTCCGGGGTCCAGGAAGGCGATTGCCGTGGCCGTGGTGACCACACCAATTAGCAGTGAGCCATAGATAAGGAGCGCGAGAAAGGCGCCATATCCTTCAGCTGCCGACCGCAGACGTGGTCGGCCCCGATCCAGCAAGCGCTGGAGAAGCTTGGGGTGGGCAGGCTGGTCAATCAAGGGACGGCTGGTCTCGATCTGCAAACTGGATACCCAGTTCAGTTATCGGCAGTTTCGAATGAAGCTGAATACCTACCGTTCAGTCACAGCAGCGTTTGCCCATAGACTGACCCGGATGGAGAGCCGCGGTGGGCCGCTTGCTGCCGGTGAGCGGGCGCTCCTTGTCGATGAGAAGGCGCGGAACTATCACCTGTTGCTCGATGAGAGAAAGACCTTTCAGACGCACCTAGGCGTGATTCCGCATAGCGAGCTAATCGGGCGTGAAGAAGGCTCGAGGCTGCTCTCCTCCGAAGGTTCCCAATTCTTGCTGTTCAGGCCAGCAACTGCCGACTTCGTCGTAAAGATGGGCCGGCCTACCAACATCCTGTATCCGAAGGATGTGGGATTGATCCTGGCGTTGACCGGGATAGGCGCCGGTAGTCGAGTGATCGAGGCGGGCACTGGATCAGGCAGCGGGACAATCGCGTTGCTACGGGCGGTCGGCCCTGCCGGATCGGTCACTTCCTACGAGCTGCGACCCGAGTTCCTTCCCAATGCCAGGAGCAACATCGCGGGGATGTTCGGGTCAAACCTTCCGGGGTGGCTGACCCTCAAGGAGGGCGACGTTAGCCGCGGCATCTCCGAGCGCGATGTTGATGCTGTCGTTCTTGACCTTCCCGAGCCCTGGCTCGTAATCGAGGCCGCCGCCGAGGCGCTGCGTCCCGGCGGATTCTTCGTCGCCTTTGTTCCGACCACTCTGCAACTCGAGCAGGTCGTGAAGGACCTGGAGGCCTCCGAGAATTTCGCTCTAGTCAACGCTGTCGAGAGCCTGGTACGAGCCTGGAAGGTAAGAGAGCGCAGCGTTCGTCCGGCTCACAGCATGGTTGGGCACACAGGGTTCCTCGTGTTCGCGCGTCGCCTGCTGTCCTCGCCGAAGTAGTTAACCGGCAATGAGGTACGCCGTGAGCACGGCCGCCAATGTTGCCAATAGCGCGGTCAAGACCAGGACGACAATCGCCTGCTGCACGGTCATAGACCAGATTGTCAGCCTCGGTTGAACCGGAGCGATAGCTGCTATTCCGTCAGCAGGGTGCATGGTAGACTCCGCCTTGCCGGATTAGAGACAAAATTCACAATCGGCGGGTGGTGGATTGATCCCTCTTGAGTTCGGGCGGCTGGGCATCCTCTTGCTCTTTGCCATCGCCTTCCCAGCGATCCCGATCGTGGCTTCCTATCTCTTCTACTTGCTGAAGGTGCGCCCACAGCGTCCCAACCCCATCAAGTCCGACACCTATGAGTGCGGAGTCGAGACCATTGGCCCGGCGGACATCCAGTTCAACGCTCGCTACTACCTCATCGCGCTCGCCTTCGTGATCTTCGACGTCGAGGCGCTCTTTCTGTTTCCCTGGGCAGTCTCGATCGGCGCCGTCGGCATTGCCGGCTTCGTGGCCGCCGCGATCTTCATATTCATCCTCGGCTTTGGCTTGATCTACGACTGGGCTAAAGGCGGGCTCGAGTGGAAGTAACGCGCTATGTGCCCGGCCAGGAGGCGGCCGCGCGCCTGACGTCGCTGAAGCCCACGAGCGTCAATGACAGCGGCCTGACCGTTGCCGCACGCGACCTCGTTGCGGCAGCGACGCAGCTGCGAGACGACGCGGAGCTCAATCTGATTCAGCTGTGCTCTCTGACGGCTGTCGACACCGGCGATCGAGTCGAGGTCGTCTACCATGCCCAGTCACTGAAAAAGAACCACATCCTGCGCTTCAAGACCGTCGCTGACGACTACCAAAATCCGGAGGTTCCCTCACTCGTCGACGTCTGGTGGGGCGCCCATCTCATGGAGCGCGAAACGTTCGACTTGATGGGCGTGCGGTTCGTCGGCCACCCGGATCTGCGCCGGATCTTGCTCTGGGATGGATTTCCGGGTCATCCCTTGCGCAAAGACTATCTGCGTGTGCCTGGCGCCGACCCGGGGTGGCCATACTTCCCGGGCGAGCCCAACACCGAAGGAGACCCGGCGTGGCGGCAGGACTGGTCGCCATCGCAGGGTGGAGCCCCGGCGACACGTGGCGAGGACCCGGTGGACGTTAGGAAGCACGACGACCTGCTGCGCACGATAACGGACGATCGGGAGAGGACGCGCTTTGGCGATACAGGCTGAGCCCTTCGTCGTCAACGTCGGGCCGCAACATCCCAGCACTCACGGCGTCTTCCGCATGAAGCTCACTCTCGACGGAGAGCGGATCGTCGATGCCGACATGGTCATCGGCTATCTGCACCGCTCCATCGAGAAGCTTGCCGAGGAGCGCACCTGGACCCAGAACATACCGTTCATGGACCGCACCGACTACCTGGCGGCGATGACCGGCAACCAGGCCATCGTGTTGGCGGCCGAGAAGATGATGGCGATCGAACCCCCTGAACGGGCGAAGTACATCCGCGTAATCATGGCGGAGCTGCAACGATTCGCTTCGCATTGCATGGCTGTGGGTACGTTCGTCAACGATTGTGGCGCGTGGCAGACGCCACTGATGTACATGCTGCGCGAGCGCGAAAAGGTACTGGATCTGTTCGAGATGGTCTGTGGCGCACGCGTGACCCTCAACTACATGCGCATCGGCGGAGTTGCCTTTGACCTGCCCGACGAGTTTGTGCCAGCCTGCCGGCAGCTTATCGAGGAAGACTTTCCCCGCCGCATGGAGGAGTACGCGCGACTCCTCATCGGAAACGAAATCATACTCGCCCGATCCCGCGGCATCGGAGTGCTACCAGCCGAACTGGCTATCGCCTCGTCCTGCAGCGGACCAATGTTGCGGGGCAGCGGGGTTGCCTGGGACATCCGTAAGGCTGACCCCTACGACGTTTACGACCGGATGGACTTCGAGATTCCTGTTGGCTACCAGGGCGACTGCTACGACCGCTTTCTCGTCCGTTTCGAGGAGATGCAGCAGAGCATCGCGATCGTCAAGCAAGCTCTGGACGCGCTGCCGGGCGGCCCGGAGAAGGTGGATATCCCGCTGGCGCCGATGGCCCCACCCGGCGAGCAGTACAGCCGCGTGGAATCTCCGCGCGGAGAGCTCGGTATCTACGCCGTCAGCGATGGCTCACCGAACCCTTACCGGTTCCACATTCGCTCGCCAAGCTACATCAATCTCAGCGCCCTCAAGCAAATGACAGTTGGTCACACAGTGGCAGACGCGGTCGTCATCCTCGGCAGCATCGACATCGTTGTCGGCGAGGTCGATCGGTGATCGCTCTCGAACACTTCTACGACGCGCGCGACCTTCAGAACATCGTTGAGGCGGTCACCGATGGCATGAACGAGCAGCTGGCGTACGTCGTTGCCGCGCTCCTGGGTTGCCTGGCCATCCTTGGATTCGTCGGCGTGACGGCCATCATAAACATCTGGATCGAGCGTCGCCTAATAGCTCGCATGCAGGTCAGGCTTGGTCCAAATCGCGTGGGACCGATGGGTCTGCTGCAGCCCGTGGCAGACGCGCTGAAGTTGATCCAGAAAGAGGTACTGGTCCCTCGAGCCGGGGATCGCTTCATTTTCCTGGTCGCACCGCTCCTCGTCTTCATTCCGCCGATGTTCACGTTCGGGGTATTGCCGTTCGGGGAGAACATGGCCTTCGTCGACCTGGACGTGGCCGTACTCTTCGTTATCGCCTTCTCGTCGATTACGACGCTGCTCATCTTCATGGCCGCCTGGTCGTCGAACAACAAGTACGCGCTGTTCGGCGCGATGCGCGTCATCGCGATGCTCGTCAGCTACGAGGTTCCGCTTGTCCTCGCCGCGATGGGGCCGGTGATCTTTGCGGAGTCGATGAGCCTACAGGACATAGTGGAGTTCCAGAAGGACAACTGGACTCTTCTTTTGCTGATCCAGCCGCTCGCCTTTGTGATCTTCATGCTCTCGGCCACCGCTGAGATCAATCGCAGCCCATTCGACCTTGCAGAGGCCGAATCGGAAATCGTTGCCGGGTACCTCACGGAGTTCTCGGGAATGAAATGGGGCTTGTTCTACGCGGTTGAGCTAGTCAATGCCCTGACTGCCTCGGGTATCGCCGCGACATTGTTCCTGGGCGGCTGGTGGTTCTTCGGTCTCGAGGAGTACGTGCCCGGCTGGATGATTGTGATCGGCAAGATCTACCTCTTCTACTTCGTCTTTATGTGGTTCCGCGGGACGCTGCCGCGGCTACGCATGGACCAGCTGATGTCCTTCGCCTGGAAGTATTTGCTGCCCCTGGCGCTTCTGAATGTCCTCATAGCTGGCGTCCAGTCGACGCTCTGGGCTCGCAATGACTGGGATGAGGCGGTCGCCTTCCCCATCTTCGGCCTGATCAACGTAGGGCTGATTGGATTACTGGCCCTCGCCTTCGGCAGGCTGCTGGCGTCATCGATGGCCGAGGCGCCACGCCGAGCCCACCTTGGGGCCCAGCTGGGGGAGATCTACAGGAGCCCGGCATGAGCAGCCGCCATGGATGAGCTGGGCGTTGTCATTGCCTTCTGGATCTTGACGGTAGTGACGCTTGGGTCAGCCCTGTTGATCGTGCTTACGCGCAACATCTTCCACGCCGTCCTCTCGCTGATCGTTAGCTTCCTCGGGATCGCCGGCCTTTACATCATCCTCTCGGCCGACTTCATTGCGGTCGCCCAGGTTCTCGTCTACGCGGGAGCCGTTTCGGTGCTAATGGTCTTTGCGCTGATGCTGACGCCGCGCGAGGCGCGCGACAACGCGGGCAACTACCTGCAGTTGCCGGGCCTGGCCCTGGCGACCGTCGTCGGGGCGCTGGTGGCCGTAGCAGCCGTGACAACCGACTGGCAGGAACTCGAGGACGACGAAGGCTTTGACGCGACGTCCCAGCTGATTGGTGAGGCGCTGATCGACAAGTGGGTGCTGCCGTTCGAAGTCGCGGCCGTGCTCCTCCTCGTGGCAATGATTGGCGCCATCATGCTCGTTCGGGAGGACCGCTAGGTGGAGCTGACCGTCGAGTACTTCCTGACCGTGGGGGCGGTGCTATTCGCGATCGGCCTCTACGTTGCGCTCTCCAAGCGCAACGCAATCGGCGTGCTGATGGGCGTCGAGCTGATGCTCAACTCCGTCAACCTGACTTTCGTCTCGTTCGCACGATTCACTCCGAGCGAAGAGCAGATCGCGGGACACGTTTTCGCTCTCTTTGTAATCACCGTGGCGGCGGCTGAAGCAGCCGTGGCCCTGGCGCTTGCCGTCGTGATTTATCGCTTGCGCCGGACGGTCAACGTCGACGAGCTGAACCTGCTGAGATGGTGAGCTATGTGGTCTAAGTTCATGGAAACCCGCACGCTGTACGGTGCGCAGACCTGGAAGAAGTTGCTCAACTTCGAGGCCGTCGCGGTGCAGATCCGGCCAGTCACAGCTGGCAGTACGGACCCGCTTTCGCCACACGAAGTTTGGATCCCAGACAGCAAGGCGCACGTTGCCAGAGAGGTCCTCCGGAAGGTCTAGGTGTACCTCTCCGATATCCCCGAAGAGGCAGTTTGGGCAATCCTTGCGGCGCCCTTCGTCGCGCTGGCTCTCAATGCCCTGATCACGCGAAGATGGCCACTTCTCAGCGGGCTGCTGACTGTGCTGGCGATCGCGGTTTCGTTCGCTCTGTCGTTGTGGGCGCTGGACACCTCGTGGGACCGTGATGGCGTCGACCTCGGCTTCGAAAGCCACGAGCTCTTCGCGATCGGCCCGCTGGTCGTCAACGTCGGGGCAACGGTTGATGGTCTGACGGCGATAATGCTGGTCGTCGTCAGCGGCGTGTCGCTTCTCGTGCAGATCTATTCGCTGGCTTACATGAAGGGCGACGACGGCTTCTCCAGGTACTTCGCCTTCATGTCGTTGTTCACCGCGTCCATGATCGGCCTGGTACTCGCCGACAGCCTGATCGTCCTTTATGCCTTCTGGGAGCTGGTCGGTCTTTCATCGTTCCTGCTCATCGGCTTCTGGTTCCAGCGCCCCGCAGCCGCAGCTGCCGCCAAGAAAGCATTCCTGGTTACTCGCCTCGGTGATCTCGGTTTCCTCGCCGCGATTCTTCTGATTTGGAGCGAAACCGAGACGTTCGACATCGCCGAGATCACGACGATCGCTCTAGCCGGATCGATCGCGACAGGCACGCTGGCCATGTTCCTGCTGGGGATCTTCGCCGGAGCCGTTGGCAAGTCGGCCCAATTCCCGCTGCACGTCTGGCTCCCCGACGCGATGGAGGGCCCGACGCCGGTTTCGGCGTTGATCCACGCCGCGACCATGGTCGTGGCCGGCGTGTATCTCGTGGCGCGTCTGTTCCCGATCTTCCAGACGGACGACAACATCATGGCCGTCGTCGCAGGCATCGGTGGGTTCACCGCGCTCTTCGCCGCGACGATTGCGCTGGTACAGACCGACATCAAGCGGGTGCTGGCTTACTCCACCATCAGTCAGATCGGCTACATGATGTTGGCCCTCGGGTCGGGCGCATTCGTGGCGGCCATCTTCCACCTTTTCACGCACGCCTTCTTCAAGGCCCTGCTTTTCCTCGGCGCCGGCTCTGTCAACCACGCCGCCGGCACGTTCGACATGCGAGAGATGGGTGGTCTCAGGCGCATCATGCCAATCACCTACGTCACCTTTGTCATCGGCGGTCTGAGCCTGGCCGGGATGGTGCCGCTCGCCGGTTTCTTCTCCAAGGACGAGATTCTCGGCGCCGCATATGACGATAACGAGATCTGGTTCGCTGTCGCGCTGGTGACGGTCGGCCTCACCGCGTTCTACACCTTCCGTGCGATCTTTATGACCTTTGGCGGACACTATCGTGGCGCCGCCACGGCACCCGGCGGACATAGCGCCCATCTTCACGAGTCGCCGCTGCTGATGACGCTGCCGCTGATTGTGCTGGCGGTGCCGGCGATAATCGCCGGGTTCATCAACTTCCCGAGCGAGGACCTCAAACATCTGCTCGAAGGCGCCTTGCCAGAGGGCGTGGAGGAGCACGAGTTCGACTTCTCGTGGCCGATCGCGGGTGCATCGTTGGCGATGGCCGCAGGTGGCATCCTCGTTGCCTGGTTGCTGTACGGCGGTCAGCGCGTCGGGCTGACGACGAAGCCGGCATTCATCCGGCCTGTGCTAACGCTCCTCGAGAATCGCTACTACATCGACCGCGTGTACGAGGACTTCCTGGTCGGTTTCCTCTTCTACCGGGTCGGCGGCGGGGCGCTTGAGCTCTTCGACAGGTACGTGGTGGATGGCGCCGTCAACGGGACTGCATGGATCGCCGGGCAGGCCGGCGAGTGGGGCCGGCGCGTGCAGTCAGGCCAGCTCCAGACCTATGGCGCAGTGGCCTTTACGGGCCTGGCCGTCATGCTCATCGTCTACGTGGCGGCGGTGAACCCCTGATGCTGAGCTTCATCATTTTCTCGCCGCTGGCCGCCGCTGCCGCCTGTCTTCTAGTTCCTCGCTCTCGCGAGTCGAGCGTCAAGTGGGTGGCTCTGCTCGGCTCCCTCGTTACGTTTGCGGCGACCGTCGCCCTGTTCATCTTGTTCGACAAGGACGAGGGGGGTTTCCAGTACACAGAGCGCGTCACGTGGATCGACTCCGCTGCGGCAGGGTTCGAGTTGCAGTACTTGCTCGGCGTCGACGGGTTGAGCGTCGCGCTTGTCGTGCTTACCGGCCTATTGACGGTGGTCTCTGTTCTCGTCTCGTTCGCCATCGGCTTCAGGCAGCGCGAGTACTTCTTCTGGCTGCTGGTCCTCGAGGCGGGCGTGCTGGGAGTCTTCTGCGCCCTCGACCTGATCCTCTTCTTCCTATTCTGGGAGGTCGAGCTCGTGCCGATGTACATGCTGATCTCGATCTGGGGAACGGGACGAAAGGAGTACTCGGCCCTCAAGTTCGTGCTCTACACGATCGCCGGGTCAGGTTTTATGCTCGCCGGCTTCCTGATCCTCGGCTTCGAGGCCGGCACTTTCGACATGACGGCTCTGCGGGACATGGAGATCAGCGACGCCATTATCCCGATGAACGCGCTCTTCGCTCTCCTCATCGCGGCGTTCGTCGTCAAGCTGCCGGTGTTCCCATTCCATACCTGGCTGCCCGATGCGCATACCGATGCGCCAACGGCGGTAAGCGTGATGCTGGCGGGAATCCTGCTGAAGATGGGCGGCTACGGCATCCTGCGCATCTGCATCACGATCCTGCCCGAGCAGGCCGACGATTGGGCGCTCCTCCTGGCGATTTTTGGGGCGATCAACGTGATCTATGGCGCGATTCTCACCCTGCGCCAGGTCGACCTGAAGCGACTCGTTGCCTACTCCAGCGTGAGCCACATGGGCTACGTGCTTATCGGTGCGGCAGCACTGGGAGAGGTAGGCCTCATGGGCGCCAGCCTGCAGATGGTGATGCACGGCCTGATCACGGGCCTGCTCTTCGTCATGGTTGGTCTCGTCTACGAGCGCACGCACACCCGCCAGATATCTGAGATGCGCGGCCTCGCGCCGAGCATGCCGTTCGTGGCGACGGCGATGGTCTTCGCAGGGTTAGCTTCGCTGGGCCTGCCGGGACTCGCCGGTTTCATCGCCGAGTTCACGGTGTTCATCGGCTCCTTCGAGCGATTCGAGGCGCCGGCCCTGATCGGAGTCTTCGGAGTTCTGCTGGCCGCGGGCTACATCCTCTGGATGATCCAGCGGGTCTTCTTCGGTCCCGCCGATGAGAAGTGGGCTGGCCTCTCGCTCCGGGTCCATTGGTGGGAGCAGACCCCCGTCTTCATGCTGGGAGGCCTGATTCTGCTGCTTGGGGTCTACCCGACGTGGCTGATCGACGTAATGGAGCAGGGTGTTGTACCGATCTCGGAGCGTTTCTAGATGATCGACTGGTCCGAGAGCCTCCAGCATATGGCCCCCATTCTCGCGGTGGCGATCGCCGCCGGAGTTGTGCTTATAGCCGACCTGCTGCCAATTCCAAAGAAGTGGCTGTGGGTCATTGCCCTGATCGGCCTGGCTGGTTCGATCGCCTACTCAATCTGGCTCCTGGCCGACGACGAGCAAGGTAGCGCCTTCGCGGACACGCTGGTCCTGGACAACTTCTCGGCGTTCTTCCAGATCCTCGTCGCGGGGGCGACGGCGATCGTAGTCCTTGCTTCGGTCGGCTATACGGAGCGCTTCCGCGTGCGCGAGGGCGAGTACCTCGGCCTGATCCTGGTCGCGGCCTGCGGCATGATGCTGATGGCTTCGACGACTGACCTGATCGCGATCTACATCTCGCTCGAGCTGACCAGCGTCTCGCTGTACATCCTGGCCGCCGTCATGAAGGATGCCCGCTCCACGGAAGCAGGGCTGAAGTACCTGCTGCTGGGAGCGGTCAGCTCCTCGGTCGTGCTCTATGGCATGGCCTTCCTCTTCGGCGCCACCGGTTCCACCAACCTCAACGGTATTGGTGAGGCCATCGGCGAGAGGTACGACGATATCGAGGTTGCTGTCATCGTCGGGATCGTCTTCCTTGCGGGTGGATTCGCGTTCAAGCTGGCGACCATCCCGTTCCAGATGTGGACGCCGGACGTATACGAAGGGGCGCCGACACCGATCGCCGCCTTCCTTTCGGTCGGCTCGAAAGCCGCCGGGTTCGCGATGCTGCTGCGCGTCTTTTATACGTGTTTCGCCGATGCGGAAGTCGCCGACGACTGGGAAGTTCTGATCGGCGGCATGGCGGCGATTTCGATGACGATCGGCAACTTGCTCGCTCTGCGCCAGACCAACCTTAAGCGTCTGCTGGGTTACAGCTCGATCGCGCAGGCTGGGAATATCCTCGTCGGCGTTGCCGCGATCAGCGCGGGCAACGGGGAGTTCTCAATCGGCGCCGCGGGGACGATGTTCTTCCTGGCCAGCTACGCCTTTACGAACCTCGGCGCGTTCATCGCGATCATCGCCATCTCGAACCGCATCGGCTCCTACGAGATTGCCGATTACGCCGGGCTGGGGCGGCGATGGCCGCTGCCCGCAGCGGCACTAACTCTATGCCTGGTCTCGCTGACCGGATTACCGGTGACGGTTGGCTTCTGGGCCAAGATCTACATCTTCAACGCGGCGGCACAGGCCGACCTCTGGTGGTTGGTGCTGATTGCGGTCGCCAACACGGCAATCTCCGCTTTCTACTACCTGGGGGTCATCGCCCAGATGTACCTGCGGGACGGCGATCAGCCGATCGAGCGGCGTCCCTTCGACATCCCGCTGAGCTTCTCGGTGGCCGCTACGGCTCTCGGCGTCCTGGTGTTCGGCGTGATGCCAATCCCCTTGATCGAAGCGGCGGAGCACGCCGCCCAGGTCTTCGCCGCCTAGAGCCCGACGACCTTTGGCTTCCCGGCCATGAAGTGTTGAATCTTAACTCTATGTGCCGACTGCACTACCCTGAGACACGTGCCCGAGCCCCAGTACGGAATCAACGTCCTCGTCAAGAAGGAGTTCGAGCCGCTCATCGATGTCGACTGGCTCAGTGACCTCAGCGAGAAGGCACTCGAGTCTGAAGGCGTCGAGCGGCCGGCCGAGCTGGAGTTGGTCATCACCGACGACCATGAGATTCACAACCTGAATCGGAAGTTCGCTGGCGAGGATCAACCAACCGACGTTCTCTCCTTCCCGATGGTGCACCTGACCGAGCTCGAGCAGGCCGGCTTCGTGGCGCCGCCCGACAAGGTGAGGCACCTTGGCGAGGTCGTGATCTCCTTCGAGACCGCTCAACGCCAGGCTGGCGAGCATTCACGCCAGCTGGATGATGAACTGGCCCAGCTGCTCTTCCACGGAATCCTCCACGTCCTCGGCTACGACCACGTGGACGAGGACGAGGAGAAGGTGATGAAAGGTAAGGAGGAGGCCCTACTGCGTGCTTAGACTCCCCTGGCTGGCAGCGCTGCTGGTCGCGATGCTCCTCGCGGCCTGCGGCGGCGGTGACGACGACGACAGCGGCGACAATCCGGAACCCTCGAATCCCAATGGCGAAGCAACAGAAGCACCGACGACTCCGCCTGATCCAGCCGACGTAGCTGCGCCTGCCCCGGCCGGGCTCGGCGCGCCGCTCGGGCTTGCGGTTGTGCAGCAGGGCAGCAGCCTGATCGGCAGCTTCCAGGCGCTGGCGGCATCTAGCGCGGGCGACACGATCTACTACAGGCTTAGCCTCGGCAGCAACACGGAGACCTACGACAGCGTCGCGCTGACGATCGAATACGACACCGCGAACGTCGACTTCGGCGGGCTTTCGCTCGGGGTTGACCCTTCTGCCTTTGACGACGTCTGCAGGGCAGGCGTGACCGCCTGCCAGGCCGATGACGGCGCTGGCGTCGTCAGCATCACAGGGCTGGAGCCGCTGCGCGGCCGGGTCTTCACCGAGGCGAATGACCAGCAACTGCAGGCGGGCGAGGCGCTCGACTACATCGTCGCCTTCGCGGTTGCGGGCGACGCCTCAGCGGGAACCGTGGCCCAGGCGAGCGTGGCCGCGGCGGGCGTCAACGGAGAAGATGCGCTGGCGCCGATGGGTGAAGGCTTCGTCTACGAGGCTGGGCAGTGGGGTATCGACGGATCCTTCCCGACGGACGTGCCGCAGATCGAAGACACGGTGAGCCCGCGAGTCTTCCTGACGAACGCAACTGGTCAGAGCATGCAGAACGTTGCCTTCAGCTACATCGCCTCGCAGCCTCCCGGTCTCGAGTTCCTTACCGGCTCATGCAATACCGACGTGCAGGCTACCCTGCCGTTCGGCGATCTGCCGACTATCGCCACGCTGACGGACCTTGAGTTCTGCTTCACAAATGAGAACTTCGGATCCGGCCGCCAGCTCCAGTTGGAGGCGTCGTTGAAGGCGGCTGACCCGACCGCGCTGGCAGCGGGGGTTCGTATCCTGCTGTGTGCGCGCGGCAAGGACGGCAACGGTTTCGTGCACCTCTCGGAGCTTGTGGAAATCAGTCGTTAGAAACCGGCTGCTCGTGGAAGGGGCAGGGTCTATCATGGCTCGGTGAGTACAGAAGTTCTGTACCGGAAGTGGCGTCCAGAGCGGTTCGCTGACGTCACGGGCCAGGCCCAAGTAACGCGCACGCTGCTCAATGCCATCACGCTCAATCGAGTCGGTCACGCGTACCTTTTCGCGGGTCCGCGAGGCACGGGCAAGACCACGGTCGCGCGCATCTTCGGCAAGGCGATCAACTGCGAGAAGCCGGTCGAGGGTGAGGCCTGCAACGACTGCGAGCCGTGCAAGGCGTTCGCCTCGGGAGCTTTCGACTTTATCGAAATCGACGCGGCGTCTAACCGCGGCGTCGACGACGCCGACCGCCTGCGCAAGCAGGTGAACTACGCGCCGAGCGTAGGGCGCTATCGGGTGTACCTGGTCGACGAGGTGCACATGCTGAGCAAGCAGGCATTCAATGCCTTGCTGAAGACGCTGGAAGAGCCGCCGGGCCACGTCGTCTTCATCCTGGCGACGACCGAGGCCCACGACGTTCTCCCGACAGTAACCTCACGCTGCCAGCGTTTCGACTTCCGACGCCATACCACGGGCGACGTCGTCGGGCGGTTGGCGTACATCTGCAAGGAAGAGGGCTTCGAACTGGATGAACAGTCGCTGAGCATCATGGCACGAGCGGCTACGGGTAGCCTGCGCGACGCCATCAACCTGCTGGAGCAGGTTGTTTCCAGCCACGGGCCCAAGCCAACGCTCGAACAGGTACAGGACGAGCTGGGTATGGCGGGCGACGCGCGGGCCTACCAGCTGGCCAGACAGCTCTTCGAGAAGGACCTTGCCGGCTGCCTGGCAACGATCACGGCAGTCGTCGACGAGGGAGTGGAGCTCAAGCGCTTTCTGCGTGACATCAAGGAGGCCCTGCGCTCAACGCTGATGGCCGCAAGCGGCGCCTCGGCCAGCCTCGATCTCGGCAAGGAGCAGATGGAGCAGGTGGCCGAGATTGCCGAACTTGCCGGATCCGATGAAGCGACGCGGGCACTGAAGGTCTTCGGCCAGGTGGAGCTGAAAGACACGGGAAGCTCGCTGCCATTGGAGCTTGCGGCCGCTGAGTACATCGTCCAGGCCAACCAGCGTGCGGAGGTCGCCGCCAGCGCGGCCAGGCTGCCGCAGGCGGCTGCCACGCCGGTGCCGGCAAGACCGGCGCCGCGCCAGCCGGAGCGCGCCTCGCAGCCGCCGCAGCGCCAGCAGACACGGCGCCCGGCGATGACCCCAAAGACCAACGGCGTGGTTGAGCCGCTGCCGCCGTTGCCTGGCGTGGAGTCCGACGTGGTCCAGCAGATACGGGGCCGCTGGCGCGAGGTGCTGGACGAGACCAGAAAGCGCAACTTCCGAGTGTCCGGGATGCTGAACGGCAACAGCGATGTCTGCGGCTACGAGAATGGGGTCGTGACCTTCGGCTTCCGACACCAGTTCCACGCCGAACAGATGGCTTCCGGCGGCGACGGCCAGTTCCTCAGCGTGCTCGAGGAGACGGTCAAGGAGCTGTTCGGGCCCGAATTGAGCGTGCGCTGCATCCATCGTGCCGACGTGCGGGAGCCGGACAAGGGCGCGCCTGCCGGAAGCTCGGGCGGGCACCTCCTCAAGGAGGCGATGGACCTGGGCGGTAAG
>DASTBR010000199.1:0-4421 GCA_035711945.1 Dehalococcoidia bacterium | reverse complement strand
CGAGGACAACCCATACCTCCTCGCGTATGACCAGGACGAGTCAGTCGCCCGCGCCGGCTACAACTCCGCCCGGCCAGACGAGCTGCTGTCGGCAATGGCGGCCTCCCGCACAGGCACGATCGAGCTTCTGCGCTCGCTTGGGCCTGACGACTGGGAGCGACCCGGCGTCCACTCCGAGACGGGCGACCTCACACTGCGCTCGATGGTTGAGCATATGGTCGAGCACGAAACCGACCACATCGCTGACATTCGTTCCGCGGCGACCGAAGCTTAGCCGGAGGTCGCGGTCCCGGCAGGTTCAGCCACCATAGGATGGCGGGCGATGAAGTCGGCCAGTCCCTGAGCCATCTCTCGCGGCCGCTGCACCTGAAGGAGGTGACCGGCGCCCTGCAGGTCGAAGTCTTCCGCCTGCGGGAACCAGGAATGGATTAGTTCTCGCCCTTCCACGAATGCCCCGATGCTCTCTGAGCCGACAACGGACAGCACGGGCTGCTTGATCGCGGACGCCTGCTCGGGACCGAACGCCCACTCGCCCAGGGCCGGCAGCTCGCAGGCGAAGAAAGTGTCGGCGTCGGCGAGCGCCTGCTCGACATTGGCCGTTCCAATTAACTCCTGGCACGACTCCCAGTCGAGCCCCGAGATGAATGACAGGAAGATCGCTACGGCTTCGCTTTTCTTCCCTGCCTCGTACGCAGCAATTGCCGGCCCCAGGTTGTTCATCGTCTCTTCGGCGCTCGGCACCATCAGCAGTGCGGGCTCCAGCAGGGCCAACGAGTGCACAACCCTTGGCCGGTCCACCGCCAGCTGTAGGGCGATTGCGCCGCCGTAGGAGTGGCCGGCAAAGTGTGCACGCTCAATCCCCAGGTGAGCTAGCAACGCCGCAGCATCGGCAGCCTGCTCGGAAATTGCTAGCGGAGCGTCCGTCGGAGTGCAGCCGGCAAACCCTCGGCGGTGGTAGTGGATCAGCTTGTAGCGCCCCGCCAGTACGTCCTGGCTCATGAGGGGCTCCATTGCAGCGGCCACGTGGCTACCGTGGATCAAGAGGATGGGCTCGCCTGATCCCTGCACCTCAAACTCAAGCTCGACACCGTTTACGTTGGCGCGGTCCATAAGTGCTCCCTTCGGCGGGGATGCATGACGACGACTCTGCATTGTTGCATTTCCGACGTGTATCGCGCGAGGGCTAGGCGTCAAGCCAGGGATCGCAACGCGGGCAACGCAGCAGCCACGGCCCGCCCGCGATGGCTGATTCGGTTCTTAACCTTCGGCGCCAGCTCCGCCATGGTTTGCTCATAGCCCTCCGGCACGAAGATCGGGTCATAGCCGAATCCCAGGTCGCCCGCTTCCCGCCGCGCAATCTCTCCTTCGCAGACGCCCTCAAAGACGTGCTCGTCGGCCGCCGTAAAGGCAAGCACCAGCAAACAACGAAACCGGGCGCTTCGCTCGTTGACGCCATCAAGCTGGCTTAGAAGAAGCTCTCTGTTGTCACGGTCATTCGCTCCTTCGCCCGCGTAGCGCGCCGACCGGAGGCCGGGCGCACCGTCGAGCGCGTCCACTTCGATGCCTGAGTCGTCGCCCAGTGACGGCAGACCGGTCAGACGCAGCGCCTCCCGCGCCTTCAGCCGCGCGTTCTCCACATACGTGCGACCGGTCTCGTCTACCTCAAACTCGTATCCCAGGTCACCCGGCGTTATGACCGTCAAGCCACTTTCGCCGAGTAGTTCGCGAAACTCGACCACCTTACCCGCGTTATTCGTGGCAACTACGATCTCTGGCACAGGCCCGATGCTAGTTGCTCGAAAGGTGACCGCATGACCGACCTCCGGGGTGTAATCGCAGCGACGCCGACACCCTTTGCCCTCGACGGATCGATCGACTTCAACTGGGTGGAGGGCCACCTCACAGCATTGGCACGCTATGGCTGCGACGGGGTCCTGATCGCCGGCACGACCGGGGAGGGCCCGTCTCTTAGCCTCGCCGAGCGCCTTGAGCTGACGGACTTCGTCCTCAAGAGCCGTGGGCCGCTGAGCGTCGTCGTCGGCTGCGGTACTTCCAACCTGCCGGACACTGTCGAGGCGGTCCGTCACGCGCACACTGCCGGGGCAGATGCCGCCCTGGTGCTGCCGCCGTTCTACTTCCGCCACGCCACGTCCGAAGGCCTCTTTCGCTACTACGCCGGGCTTATCGAGCGGCTCGACCCCGACTCGAACATCTGCCTCTACAACATCCCCCAGGTCTCCGGAGTCGAGATCAGCGACGAGCTGCTCGAGCGCCTGCTCGACCACTATCCCGGGCGCGTCGAAGGCATCAAGGACTCCAGCGGCGTCCTGACGCGCACGCTCTCCTACCTTGAGCGCTATCCGTCGCTGCACATCTGGGCTGGCGGCGACCGCCTTACGTCCACTGTCTTGCCCAGGGGTGCCTGGGGCATCATGTCGGCAACCGCCAACTGGGCGCCGGACCTCCTCCAGGACGTCCGGAAGAAGGTCGAGGCCGGCTCAGGGACGCCCGAAGACCAGGCCCGGCTCGATGCCGCCGAGGCCGTCGGCAACCTGATCGACCCGCGCGCCGCGGTCAAGTACCTGGCTCACCTGCGTTTCGGCCTGCCCGAGACCTACAACCGCCCGCCACTCGAGGACGCCAGCGACGACCAGAAAGCGACACTGCGCGCCGCCTACGACCGCCTCGGCCTCCCCGTCCTGGCCGGCTAACCCGTCTTCTGTAGGGGCGTATGGTAATACGCCCTTACCGCGCTTCCGATCATTTCCGGCGGGCTCTTCTCGCCCGCCGCATCTCGCCCCTACGACGTCATCTCCGGTGGGGCGCCTGAAACCTCGCTGACGCGCGCCGGCGTGCCCTGCGGCCTCTTCACCCGTTCCTTCGCCTCTTCCGCCTCCATCATCCGCGCGTACTCCGACGTCACCTCGGCCCCGATCAACGTGATCACGGAGCTGACGTAGATCCAGGCCACGAAGGCGAACATCGCCCCCACCGACCCGTAGGTCTCGTCGAACGTCGTGTAGTAGCGGAGGTAGTAGGCGAATCCGTTCTTCGCGACCTCGAAGAAGAACGTCGCCAGCAGCGCGCCCAGGATCACGTACTCCCAGCGCACGTGCCGGTTCGGTACGAAGCGGTAGATCACCGCGAATGCCGTGAACGAGATGAACGGTGGCAGCAGGGCGAAGACGATGTCCCACCCCGGCCCCGTCAGGTCGGAAAGGTAGCCGAGGTCCTCGGTGACGTTGCGCGCGACCTGTAAAACGCCGGTCGCGGCGACCGAAGCAAGGAACAGGATGCCGATAGCCCCGACGGCGAGGATGTCGATCAGCTTTTGCACAGGCCAGCTGTGCGTTGCCTTGACGTCCCAGGCATTGTTCAGGGCAGTGCGCAGCGCACCGAACATGGCCGCGGCCGACACCGTTACACCGATCAAACCCATCAGCCCGATGAAGCCACGAGCGTCGATTATCGAGTCGACCACCTCGACGACGTTTTCACGTCCCTCGACTTCCAGTGGGAACATGTCGTCGACGACGTCGAGCACCCGGCGCTCAACGTCGACCGAGCTGAAGATGAAAGAGGCAATAGCGATGAGGAGGATGCCCAGCGGGACCAGCGAGACAAGGGCGTAGTAGGAGATTGCGCCCGCCATGTGGGTGCAGCCGTGCTCCGCGAAGTCGTGTGCGACGCGCTTCGAGAACTCGTAGTAACGAGCGAACATTTGCCTCAGGTTCCCCACGTCAGACTACCAGCGCATAACCGAGACAGTTCTGGGCACACGAGGTGCTGGTGCACGATACCTATAATTCCGGCAAGTTCATGACTCAGGCGAAGTACCGGCGGATCGTGGCCAAGTTTGGGACGAACCTGCTGACAGCAGGCTCCGACCGGCTCGACCTGCAGACGATGTCCGCCCTGGTCGTGCAGGCCGCGCAGCTGCGCCGGTCAGGCGTCGAGGTCATCCTCGTCACCTCTGGAGCGATCGCCGCCGGGCGTCACCAGCTCAACGCGCCGGTTGAGTCCGGACAGGTGATCAGCCGCCAGGTCTACGCTTCGATCGGCCAGAGCGCACTGATGCGCGCCTACACCGACCTCTTCGCCTGGCACGACATCGTCATCGCCCAGGCCCTGCTCACGCGCCGCGACCTCGCCGACCGCACCGCCTACCTCAACGCCCGCGGAACGCTGGTCTCGCTGCTCGACCTGGGCGTCATCCCGATCGTCAACGAGAACGACGTCGTCGCCGTGGACGAGATTGCGGAGGCCGTGATCGGCGACAACGACTCGCTCTCAGCGTTGGTGGCCAACCTGGTAGAGGCCGACCTGCTGGTCATGCTCACCGACAGTGGCGGGCTCTTCGACAAGGACCCGCGCACAGCGAGCGACGCCAGGCTGATCGAGCGCGTCGACAACATCGACGA
>DASTBR010000198.1:0-2708 GCA_035711945.1 Dehalococcoidia bacterium | reverse complement strand
GACCGATTGAGTTCGATGCGGCTAGCGAAGACTGGTCCAATACAGCCGTGTTTCCCATAGCAGCTCGTACTCCACTTCTCTGAGTAGTGATTTCACCTCATTGAGGAGGGCTTCCCGCTCCACCTCGGGCATATAGGCCATCCAGCCCATCGAGGCGTAGAAAGATACGAGCCCATCGCGGTCGAGCGTTTGTGTGTGCAGGATCCGCCTCTCATGGATCTGGCCAAAAGACGACGTCGCAAATGGAACTTGCCACTCCCCGCTGTCTACGCGGGCCGGGTTGAGGGTCCACCGGGTCATAACCGAGTTCCTCTCGGCTGCCGGGAGCGCGTTGGAGCAGCAGTCCTTCGGCAGCGGCAAGGTCCGGATGGCCAGGGCCGCCGGGGACGTTCCACATAAGGACCAGGACACCTCGAGGGATCAGAACCCGGGCGATCTCAACGAGTGCCGGCTCGGCATTAAAGCGATGGAAGGCTTCGGCGACGAAAACGCCGCCCACCGAGCGATCGGCGATCGGGATCTCTTCTGCGCTTCCGGCGAGGACTTCGACGGCCGGGCAGGTTGTCGCCAACAGAGCGCGCATGCTCGCGGCCGGTTCGACGGCGATAAGCTGTGGGAACTTCAATGCCAGGACGCGGGTGAGCTTCCCTGTGCCGGCGCCTAGCTCGAGCGCGACGGACTCTGACCCCAGCCCGGCAATCCCTGCTACCTCAGCCGGCCAGCCCGGCCGGCCGCGCTCATATTCGTCCGGCCAGCTCGCGACCTGGGGCGGTCGCCACCCTTCGCCAGCACCGAAGATACCCGTCTTCACACCGCCTACCTTACAGCCGACCGAACGAGGCCTGAAGCAAGGCCAGACGGATGGTAGCCTGTCCTGCAATGGCCGCCTCCCAAGCGCCTCCCTGGACGCGTGCTGACATCGCCGAGCAGGTCCGCCGTTACTGGGGTTTCGATAACGTCCGTCCCCTTCAGGAGGAGGCGATCGTCGCCGCCCTCGAGCGCCGCGACTCGCTCGTCGTCATGCCCACCGGAGGCGGAAAATCGCTTTGCTACCAGCTCCCTCCGCTGCTGACCGGCGGCCTGTCTGTCGTCGTCTCGCCGCTGATCTCGTTGATGAAGGACCAGGTCGACGGCCTGCTCCTCAATGGCTACCCGGCAGCGGCGTTAAACAGCAGCATGCTTCCGGACGAGCAACACGAGGTCGAGCGTCGGGTCATCGCCGGCGACGTCAAGCTCCTTTTCACGAGCCCCGAGCGTCTCTTCATGCCACGTATGCAGGCGTTGCTGCAGCGCGCCGGAGTCGAGTCGTTCGCCATCGACGAAGCACACTGCATCAGCCAGTGGGGCCACGACTTCCGTCCGGAGTACCGCCAGCTGGCCGACGTCCGCCGCGCCTTCCCCGAAGCTAGCCTCCACGCTTACACAGCGACCGCCACGCCACGAGTCCGCGAAGACATCGCACGGCAGCTTCGTCTCCGTCAGCCGGAGATCCTCGTCGGTCGCTTCGACCGCCCCAACCTCGTCTATCGCGTCGTGCCCAAGACGTCGCTGTTGGAGCAGGTTCATGAGGTCCTCGAACGCCATCAAAGTGAGGCAACGATCATCTACTGCCTGAGCCGCAAGGACACCGAGCAGCTGGCTGAAGACTTGAGAGCGCGCGGTCTCAACGCGCGCCCCTATCACGCCGGCCTTACCACGAGCCAGAGACGGAACATCCAGGAGGCGTTCGCCAGGGAGAGGCTGAATATCGTCGTCGCGACCGTGGCCTTCGGCATGGGCATCGACCGCAGCGACGTGCGCTGCGTCATTCATGCCGCCCTCCCCAAGTCCGTCGAGCACTATCAGCAGGAAACTGGCCGCGCTGGCCGCGATGGCCTCGAAGCAGAATGCGTCCTCCTCTATGCCTCGTCCGACGCTGCGCGGCTACGGCGCATCATGGAGAACGCCTCGGACGAGCAGCTCGACCTGCTCGAACGAATGCGCAGCTTCGCTACCTCGCAGACCTGCCGCCACCGAGCTCTCTCTGAGTACTTCGACCAGCCGTACGAGAATCAGAACTGCGCCGCCTGCGACGTCTGTCTCTCGAATCGCGAGGCCCTGGACGGCAGCAACGAAGTCGCGCTGACGATCATCGAGTGCGTTCGCCTGCTGAGGCCTGCCTTTGGGTCGTCGCACGTAGCCGATGTCCTCGCCGGCGGCCGTGGCAAGGCCGTGCGCGATCGTCGTCACGATGGCCTGGCTGTGTGGGGGAAGCTCCATCGCATCGAGCGCCCAACAATCGTTGCCTACATCGACCAACTGGTTGGGCAGGGGTTACTGCGTAAGGAGCCGGGCAAGTACCCGACACTCTCAGTTACGAAGAGCGGGGCTGAAGTCTTGCGCGGCGAGCGAAGTGTCAGCCTGGTCGAGCAAACGGATTCCCGCCGGCGGACGTCAGGCTCGGCTGCGCCCGGCGGCGAGGATCGGCAGCTATTCGAAGCGCTGCGAACCGTGCGACGCCAGGTTTCCGCGGAGCGAGAAGTGCCTCCATTTGTTGTCTTCAGCGACGCCACCTTGAAGGAGATGGCCGCTACTCAGCCGCGCGATGTAACTCAGTTACTGCGCGTGAAGGGTGTCGGCGAGCGCAAAGCAGCAGACTTCGGAGCGCGTTTCTTGGAGGCGATCGCGGCACACACCAGTAGCAAGAGACAACACGACGCACCGCGGGA
>DASTBR010000197.1:0-4148 GCA_035711945.1 Dehalococcoidia bacterium | reverse complement strand
CTCGTGCGCGCTGCCTACAGCGCGGGCAAGCCGGCATACGGCGTAGGTCCCGGGAACGCGCCCGCCTATGTGGAGCGGACCGCCGACCTGAAGAAAGCCGCCAGCGACATCATCGTCGGCAAGACGTTCGATAACGGCGTGCTCTGCTCTTCACCAAACTCGGTCGTCGTCGATGAATCGGTGGCCGAGGAGCTGCGACGCGAGTGCCAGGCGCTGGGCGCCTATTTTCTGCAGCCGTCGGAGATGGATCGACTGGCGAAATCGCTCGTCACGCCTCAGCGATTGCCGAATCCCGCACTGGTTGGGAAGACGGCGACCTTCATCGCCGAGCAGGTCGGTCTCACGGTTCCCCAGGCGACGCGGGTCCTCATCGCACCGCTGGCTGGCGTCGGTCGCGATTATCCGCTGTCGATTGAGAAGCTGGCGCCAATCCTGTCCTGGTACGTCGTCCCCGACTGGCGGGAGGGATGCCAGCGCTGCATCCAGATCCTTCGATACGGGGGCATGGGCCACACCATGTCGATTCACTCCAGGAACGAGGACGTGATTCTGCAGTTCGGCTTGAAGAAGCCTGCCTTCCGCATCTGCGTGAACACCCCGACCACGCACGGCTCGATCGGACTGACGACCGGGCTCGACCCGGCTATGACACTGGGATGCGGCGGGTGGGGCGGAAATATCACGTCGGACAACATCACTCCCCGCCACCTGCTCAACATCAAGAGGATCGCCTATGAGACGCGGCCAGCCTTGACAGCTACTACGTCGGCAGCTGGAGCTGGAGCGCCCCTGGCGTCAGAGCGCCTTCAGCGCCATGCTGGGCCGCTCCCGCAGGCCCCGGCCCGCCCGCCTCGTGAAGGCATCCCTGCGGAAGAGCTGGCGGTGCGGATCGACCAATTCTTGGCCGCCAGGGGACTCGTAGTGCCCACTTTGGCACCCGGTCTCGGTCGGGAACCGACGGCTGGACCGGAGGCTTTACGAACGGCGGCCGCCGGGGGGCCGGCCGAATTCGTCTGTGAAGACGACGTGCGGGAGGCCATACGGCTGGGCCGAAAGCTGCTCATTGACGAAAAGACCATCGTGACACCATCCGCCCGCGATCTGGGGGAATCCCAAAGGGTTTTCATCGAAGACGGCTGGCGGCGCTGACCAAGATCACAAATCTGTCTCTAATTGCTGAGCCTATGGGACTTATTGTTGACCCCCCGATCAGCCGAATGGTAGAGTACGCCGATGCTGAGGTCGGGCCGAGCCACCCTTACCGCGTCCGTCTACCTGGTCGCCGTCGTCGCGACCGGCTGTTCGGCTCGTACGGCCAGCCGGCTTCCAGACGCTGTTTCCGCGGCACCTGCTGTCCAGACGGTTCCAGCGTCTGCGCCTGAGCCGGTTCGCCAGGCCGACCCGGCCACTGAGTTCATCGCTCTCTCTACTCTTCTCTTCGAAGCGGGCCAGCATGAACTCGAACTTGGCCACCTAGAAGCAGCCAAGGGGCACTTCAACAGTGCGCTCGAGGTGCTACTGGAATCCCCCTTCGGCGGGCGGACCGAACCCCGGATTCGGGAACATTTCGATCAACTGGTGGGGCGGATCAGCGCCTATGAAGTCACCGCGCTGGCGCAGGGTGACGGTTTCGCCGAACAGCGAAACGAGTCGGCGACCATCGACGAGATACTCACGATCTCCACGTTCGAGGCCCCGGCGGCGTCCGTTGAGACAACCCAGGCGGTGACCGCCGATCTCGAAGCGATCGTGCACGACATCGATATTCCATTGAACGCCAAGGTGTTGTCGTTCGTTCAGCTGTTCAGCGGACGGCTCAAGAGTTATCTGGAGGAGGGGCTCGCCCGCGGAGCGCAGTTCCTGCCGATGATCCAGGACGTTTTTCGTGCCGAGGGTCTGCCGCTCGATCTGGCCTATGTTCCTCTCGTGGAGAGCGCCTTCAAGCCGACTGCCCTGTCACGCGCGAAGGCGAAGGGCATCTGGCAGTTCATGCGGGGAACCGCGCTCGAGAATGGACTGACTCACGACTGGTATATCGATGAGCGTGCAGAACCTGAGAAGTCGACGCGAGCGGCCGCGAAGTATCTGAAGACGCTGCATCAGATGTTCGACGGGGACTGGCACCTGGCACTCGCCTCCTACAACGGCGGGCCAGGGCGAGTGCAGCGCGCCATGAAGCGCTCCGGCCGAACAGATTTCTGGAAGCTCTCGGCGACCACCCGCTACCTGCCCCGCGAGACACGGGATTACGTCCCGCTCATTCTCGCCGCGATCATCGTGGCACGGAACCCTGGTCAGTACGGCGTCAACATTCAGCCGCTCGAACAGATGCCGGTCGAGAGCGTGCCGCTGTCTTCCGCGGTGGATCTGCGTCGCGTTGCTGAGTGGCTCGCGATGCCGGTTCAGTTGCTCCAGGACCTGAATCCCGAGCTGCGCCGCTGGACGACACCGGTCCGCGCCACCGATTACGAGCTCAAGGTTCCCACCGGCACCGGCGACATTGTCCGGGCCCACCTGGCGCAAACCGCCCCGGACGATCTCGCGCCGCTGAACTGGCATACCGTCAAGAAGGGCGAGACTCTGCTTTCGATCGCGAAGAAACTGAAGGTCAATCGAACCGATCTGGCGGAGGCCAACTACCTGTCGACCCGCGCGAAGGTCGCCACCGGCCAGCGATTGATTATTCCGCGTGCTCCCGCGTTGCTGGCTGCCCGCACCGACAATCCGCCTCCCGACACGGAGTCGCGTCAGGTGGACGCGACGCTGGCGAGCAACGCCGCGCCGGTGGCGGGTGAGCCGGAACAAGCGTCGCTGGTTTACCGCGTCAAGCGCGGTGACACACTGTTTGCCATTGCGAAGCTCTACCGGACGACGGTCGCCTCGTTGAAGAGCTGGAACCGCCTGCGAACGAACTCCATCAAGGTGGGACAGCGACTGACGATCTTCCTTCACAGCACCGCGACGGCAACCAACTAGCTTCTCGTCTCCTTCACAGCAGCCCGATTACAAGGCTTACGCGAGCTGGCGTCCCTCTTCGGGATTGTCATTCGGGCGGGCGCGAAGCTGCCGGATGCTCTGCTCCACACGCTGCGCCTGTTCCCGCTCCTGCGTCAGGCTTCGCAACGTGTCTTGCGCCTCCTGCATGACGACATCGACGTCGGCGAGCTTCTGATTCAGGCGATCAATAGCGGCCTTCTGATGGTTGACTGTATCCAGGTTCACCCGAACATCCTCGAGCAAGCTGGACACGACTGCCGTTCGGGCCTGCACCTCCTCGAGATCCCTCCGGCGTGCGTTGACCTCGCAGATCTTTTCCTCGACTTCGCCCGCGCGGGCGAGAAGATCCTGCACTTCGCGCCGCATCGCCGCGACGTCATCGCGGTGGGCACTCAAGTACTGTAAGTCCTCCCTGCTCCGGGCGCTGATCTGATGAAGAGTGTCGACCTCCGACCTCACGGCCGCGACGACGGCGTCACGCCCCGCGAGTGCCGAGATGCGGGCATCGACGTCGGCGGTCATGCGAGTGAGTTCAGCCATGCGCGTCTCGACCCAGGCGAGCTTCTTTTCGGAGAAGACCAGCTGCGATCGCCGCTGCTCGAGCGAGCTGTACATCGTCTCGGCCCGGCGAAGCTGTCCCTCGGCGGCCTCGGCTCTCGCCAGCGCTTCGCGCTGGCCCGCGCGAACCTTTGCCAGTTCGTCAATCAACTCTTCCTTGAACGTGGCGGCTTGCGACAAGGTGGCACTCAACGCTTCAACCTGCTGCATGCGGTCGGCGGTGTCAGTTGCCAGCGCGCGACTCGCTTCGGCGAGCTCAATCAGGCGGGCCTCGTGCTCCAGAAGTGACGCCCGCTCACGCTCCACATGAGATACGCGGGAGACCGTCTGCTCCAAGCGCTCCTGCATGTCCGTAAGCTGCGCCTCCATCGGTACCAGCCTGCCCTTCAATGCACCTACGCCCTCGAGCTTGTGCTGCACGTCCATCATCTGCGTGACGAGGCCGTCCAGGTCGGACTTCAGGGTGTCGAGCTCGACCCGTCGGGCGAGCTGCAACGCCAGCTTGGCATCCACCTCGGAGGAAACCATGTGAAGGCCGTTCAGGCGTTGTTCGAGCCTCTCCACGATTTCTGCGCGCGACGAAACGTGCGCCA